>NZ_JBELQE010000037.1:0-67020 GCF_040270385.1 Methylorubrum podarium
TCGCAACAAAATCCCGCGCAAACTAACAGGGCGCCGCCGCTTGCGGCAATGGCACAGGCTCCAAGCCATTGTGCCGCAGTCCCGACGACCGCGCCCCGATGCTTTGCGGGTGGCGGACCAGCATCCCAGGCGCCGTTGCCGGGGGTCCCTCTGGACGACGGCCTCGGCGAGGTTCGGCGCACGCTGGCGGCCACCAGCACCGCGAGCTCGATCACGCGCACGGCGTCGAGGACCGACATCAACACGACCGCACGGTGGTGCGCGAGTGTCACCGCCACGGCGACGCCCGCAAGCGCGCCATCGTGGAGGAGCACGGCCACCGTGTAGCGGAACGTCGACCCGGGGCCGGGACGGCGGCATCGGCGGGCGGCCCAGTCCCACGCTCCTCGAAAGGTCGGCGAACCCAGCGTGACGGTTGCCTGAACGGCGGTTTCAGAACGCATTCAACGGCGGCGGCGCAACCTGCCGTTATACGAATCCCCGGAGGATACAGCGATGCGGCGACACCTTGCAGGCTTGATGGCCGCGGCCATCGTCATCGCGCCGGCCGCGGCCTCGGCCCAATATTACGAGCGCGGCTATGGCGAACGGCGGCCGCACGATCATGTCGAGGTCTACCGTCACGGCGACCATGACGACGTCGTAGTCCGGCACCATCACACGCGCCGCGACGAATACGAGCCGCGCCGGTTCGAGCGGCACCATCACCACCACGACTTCGACGACTGAGGTCGCAGGCCGGAATTGGGGGCGGCGCATGGGGAGTAACGTGCGCGGGAGGCTTCGCGGGCGCGTACCCGATGCCCGCGGCCAGGCGCGAAAACCCGCGAGTTCGGGTAGCATCCGCATGTCCGCACCGCCTGCTTGGACGGGCCGCCCGGAGAACTCCTATCTCCTGCCGGGCATTTCGTGCCTGTACCCGTGCGCATGCCAGTCGTTGTCCGCGTGCGCGGGCTTGCCGTCGGGCACCTTCTCCCCCGCCGGAGCGCGAGCCGTTGCGGTGGGTTGGTCCGCCGGACACGGCTCCGGTGTTCAGGACCGTTCGCTTGAAGTTCGGGACGTTGCCATGCACGTCCAAGATGAAGGCAGGATCCTCGGCGGCCTCCTGCATCCCGGGGGAGAGCAGCCGCGACCGTCCGCTTCAACTGTCCGCCATCCGGCGGCAACCGCATCGGTCAATTCGAACAACGAGGTAACCACGCCGTTAGTGGCTGGATCGCTGGGTCCGCGACGAGATGTGTCCGCGACCGGACACCCGGCCGAGGAAGGTGGACATCGGCCGGCAATTCGCCCTCCGGGCCGGTCGCCAGGGCGACGCGCACTTACGAGTGTAGCGCGCGCCAACTCGGTGGTTCTCCAGCACGCGTCGGGGGGCGGCCAGGCGCACTGTCGCCAGCACCTGGTCGCCGCCCGTATGCGGCATCCCGAAAGGGAGCTTCGAAGCTGCGGAGTTCGAGCCTGACCTGAGTGGCCTGCCGCGTTCCGAGACGGGGCCGCCATAGGTCGGGGACGGACGGCGCAAGCTCCGTCGGAACGCCGGGTGGGACAAAACGGGAGACATCCCGACCAGCCAAACGTGTTAAGCCGCTGCCATGCCCGCCAAGCGCTCGCGTCATACCTCCCTGGTCGTGCCCGTCGCCGGATGGTCGAAAAGCCAAGCCACCCAAAGTAAGCACACCTCGGCCAGCGAGTTCACCCGCGCTTCGATGCGCGTGAAAGCCCGGCACGAGGCTCACACGGTAGGTCAGGTCCCGTGGTCGACACGGTCTCCGCTAGCGCAAGGGCAAGCCTGATCCGATGACCCAGGCTCCGGGCTTCCTGGCAGGAGGGGGCAACATGGGCGCGCGGATGCGCGCCCACGATTGGGCGTCGACGTTCCTCGGGCCGGCGGACCGGTGGCCGCAAGCCTTCGTGACGCTGTTGCGAGTGATGCTCAGCTCGCGCCAGCCGATGTTCCTGTGCTGGGGTCCCGAGCGTACGCTCGTCTACAACGACGCCTACGCCCCCATGCTCGGCGCCCGGCATCCCGATGCCCTCGGTCGCCCGTTCTTCGATGTCTGGCCCGAGGTCCGCATCGAGGTCGGGGTCCTGATGGATCGGGTGTATGCCGGCGACCCGGTGCACATGGACGACCTCCAGCTCACCTTGCACAGGAACGGCTACCCCGAGGAAACGCACTTCTCGTTCTCCTACACGCCCGTCCCGGACGACAGAAACACGGTCGCGGGGCTGTTCTGTGCCTGTACCGAGATCACCAAGCAGGTCCTGGCCGAGCGCCGCCTGTCGGCCGAGCGCGAGCGCTTCGCCAGCCTCTTCGAGCAGACCCCGACGTTCATGACCGTGCTGCGCGGCAGGGAGCATCGGTTCGAACTGGCCAATCCCCGCTACCTGAAGCTCGTCGGCCACCGGGACGTCGTAGGCAGGACGGTCGCGGAAGCCCTGCCCGACGCGGTCGAGCAAGGGTTCCTGGAAATTCTCGACCAGGTCTACGACAGCGGCGTGCCGCAGACGTTCCATGGCATCCGCTACGCCGTGCAGGCGGTGCCGGGCGGCCCGCATGACGAGCGCTTCGTCGACGTCGTCTACCAACCGATCCGGGATGTCGACGGTACGGTCGGGGGTATCTTCATCGAGGGCGCGGACGTCACCGACCGTGCGCGGGCGGAGACGCGGCGCGAGGCGCTGGTGCGGATCACCGACCGGTTCAATGAGCTCACGAGGGCGGACGACATCGCTTTCGCGGCCTCGCAGGTCCTCGGCGAGACGTTGGCGGTCAGCCGTGTGGGATACGGCACCATCGACCCCGACGCCGAGACGCTCCACGTCGAGCGCGACTGGAACGCACCGGGCGTCGAGACCCTCGCCGGCGTCGTGCCGCTGCGGACCTACGGGTCGTTCATCGACAGCCTGAAGCGCGGCGAGTTCGTCAGCATCGCGGACGTCGAGCGCGACGATAGGACGGCGGGCGCGGCGGAGGCCTCGAAGGGGCGCGGCGCGCACGCCTTCGTCAACGTGCCGGTGCTCGAACAGGGTCGGCTCGTGGCCGCCCTCTTCGTCAACCATGCCGAGGTGCGGGACTGGGCGCCGGACGACCTGGCCTTCATCCGGGAAGTCGCGGGCAGGACCCGCATCGCGGTTGAGCGGAGCCGTGTCGAGACGGCCTTGCGCGACCTCAACGCCGACCTCGAACGGCAGGTCGCCGAACGGTCACGCGAGTTGAGCCGGACTTGGCAGGTCTCCACGGACCTCCTGGGCATCGCCGACGACGCCGGATTCTTCGTCCGGACCAACCCGGCCTGGAAGTCGCTGCTGGGCTGGAGCGATGCGGAGGCCGCACGCATCCCCTTCGTCGAGCTGGTCCACCCCGACGACGTCAGGGCCACCCACGCCGCGCTGGATCGGCTACGGGCCGGGGAGGCGGTCCTCCGCTTCGAGAACCGCTGCCGCACCACCGCCGGTGGGTACCGCTGGCTAGCCTGGGTCGCGGTCCCCGAGGGCGGGCAATTCTACTGCAGCGCGCGGGACGTGACGGAGGAGAGGGAGCATGCCGCGACCCTCGCCGAGCGTACCGCCGAGCGCGACCGGCTCTGGAACCTGTCCGAGGACATGCTGGCCCGCGCCAACTACCAGGGGACGATGTCGGCGGTGAGTCCTGCCTGGACCCAGGTGCTAGGCTGGTCCGAGGCCGAGCTCCTGTCGCGGCCCTACGCGACCTTCATGCATCCCGACGACACGGACCAGACGCTTGCGGCCCTCGTCCGGATGGGCGACACGAAGCGGCCAACCCGGTTCGAGAACCGCATCGCCGCGAGCGACGGGTCGTGGAAGTCCATCGAATGGACCGTGGCGCCCGAGCCGGACGGGCTGCACTTCATCGCCGTCGGTCGCGACCTGAGCGTGGCGAAGGCGCGCGAGGCGGAACTCGCGGCGGCTCAGGAAGCCCTGAGGCAATCGCAGAAGATGGAGGCGGTCGGACAGTTGACCGGCGGCTTGGCGCACGACTTCAACAACCTGCTCGCCGGCATCTCCGGCTCGCTGGAACTGATGCAGACCCGGATGCAACAGGGACGGCTCAGCGATGTCGACCGCTACATGGCGGCCGCGCAGGGCGCCTCGAAGCGCGCGGCCGCCCTGACCCACCGCCTGCTCGCCTTCTCGCGCCGCCAGACCCTGGCCCCCAAGCCCACCGACGTGAACCGCCTCGTCTCCGGCATGCAGGAATTGATCCAGCGTACGGTCGGCCCGGCCATTCCCGTGGAGGTCGTCGGCGCATCCGGGCTGTGGCCTGCGCTGGTGGACCCACCGCAGCTTGAGAACGCGCTGCTCAACCTGTGCATCAACGCGCGTGACGCGATGCCGGACGGCGGGCGCATCACGGTCGAGACCGCCAACAAATGGCTCGACGAGCGGGCCGCACGCCAGCATGACATGCCCGAGGGGCAGTACCTCTCCCTCTGCGTCACCGACACCGGTACCGGCATGCCGCCGGACGTCGTCGCGCGGGTGTTCGAGCCGTTCTTCACCACCAAGCCGCTGGGCGAGGGCACTGGACTCGGCCTCTCGATGATCTACGGCTTCGCCCAGCAGTCCGGCGGGCAGGTGCGTATCTACTCGGAAGTCGGCAGGGGCACGACCGTGTGCGTCTACCTTCCGCGCCACTACGGCGAGATCGCCGAGGACACGGGTGACGAAGTCGCGACGACGCTACCCCGCTCCGAGCAGGGCGAGACCGTCCTCGTCGTGGACGACGAGCCGACGGTCCGCATGCTGGTCAACGACATCCTGGAGGATCTCGGCTACACCGCCATCGAGGCCGCCGACAGCGCCGCGGGCCTCAAGGTGCTGCAGTCGGACGTCCGTATCGACCTTCTGGTGACGGACGTGGGGCTGCCAGGCGGCATGAACGGCCGGCAGATGGCCGATGCCGGCCGCGTCACCCGTCCCGACCTCAAGGTGCTGTTCATCACCGGATACGCCGAGAATTCCATTCTCGGGAACGGCCATCTCGCACCGGGCATGGCGGTCCTGACCAAGCCCTTCGCCGTCGACACGATGTCTGCCCGCATCCGCTCCATGATCGAGGCGTCGGATGCAGGGCCGCTCGGGCGACGCCTGGTTCCCTAGGGCCTGACCCGGGACGACCGTAAGTCAGGCTGCCATCCTGGGCTTGACCTTCCCACCGTGGAAAGCCTTATCCAGGCCACCTGCAGGTCGCTGCGCGCGGGAAACCGGGAGGCTTCATGCGCGCCCTGAAAACTGGCATCCTCGATTCGTGACGTTTTGGCTCGCCCTTCGGCGGCTGCTCCCGCTCATGGCGGTTGTCAGCCTCGCCCTGACGCCGGTGACCGCTTCCGCGGCCGCCGTGGGCATGCGCGCCTCCATGACGGCGCAGGCGCAAGGGTCCCGCGAGGCCATGCCCGGCATGGGCCATGAAGCGATGGGAGGGACCGACATGGCCGGCATGGCCATGGACGACATGCGCTGCTGCCCGCCCGAGAAGCCACTGAACCCGGACTGCGCCAAGGCGGGTTGCCCCCTAAAGGCGCTCTGTAACGCCGGCGTCGCCTCGCTCCTGCCGACCGCGGTCCCCATCCCGAGGCCGGGGGCGACGTGCGCCGCGCCGGCTTGGCCCGAAGCGGCCTCGTTCGCCAGCGTGCACGGCCCCCCGCCGCCAGAGCCTCCCAGAGCCTGACCCGATGCCGCCGGCGCCTGCGCCGGCACGGTGACGCGCGTCCGCGCGTGGCCATCCATCGCATTCAGGAGACGACAAACGTGACCCGGAAATCCTTCTCGCGCGCCCTCTGGGCTGCGCTGTTCGCTGCCGCCCTGACGGGGCCAGCCGTCGCCGACATCAAGGACTACGCGTTCGAGCTCGTGCAGCGTGAGGCGAAGGTCGGCGAGGCCGTCCTGTCCGTCCGCCTCGTCGACAGGCGCACCGGCAAGCCGGTGACCGACGCCGTGATCTTCGCCAAGCGCATCGACATGGCCCCCGACAGCATGGAGGAGATGGTCTCGAAGATCGAGCAGGTCCCCTCGACCGAGCCGGGCGTCTACCGCTTCAGGGCGAAGCTCTCGATGGCGGGAGGCTGGCGCCTGTCGCTCGGGGCCAAGGTCCAGGGCGAGACGGGCACAGTCGAGAACAAGCTCGTCTTCCAGGCCGTCAAATGAGCCGGGCGGGCTGGACGGCCGGTGCCCTCGCCGCGCTGGTGGCAGGGAGCGCCGGCTACGTCGCCGGGCACGGTGGCAATCCCGTGCCGGCGCTCGTCGAGCGCGCGCGGAGCCGGCTCGCCCACCGCCCCCCCGGCGAGCCGGCTCCGGTCACCCCGTCCCCCGCGAAGGCGACCGGGCCGGTCGTCTACTATCGGGACCCGGACGGGAAGCCGGCCTACTCGCTCGCGCCGATGCTGACCGCCGACGGGCGCGTCTTCCGGGCCGTGCGTGCCAGCGAGGACGTGCGATTCGATGACCCGGAGGACGGCGAGGCCATGCCCGCCGACAGGGCCGCGAACGGCATTTCGGGGCAGGGTGCGGCGACGTCCGACGCCCGGCAAGTGCTGTACTACCGCAACCCGATGGGCTTGGCCGACACCTCGCCTGTGCCGAAGAAGGATTCGATGGGGATGGACTACATCCCCGTCTACGCGGGCGAGGACGAGGGCGGCGTCGTGAAGGTGGCGCCGGGCAAGGTCCAGCGCACGGGCGTGCGGACCGAGCTCGCGGAGCGCCGCGTCCTGTCTCTGCCGGTGCGGGCGCCGGGCAGCGTCGAGGAGGACGAGCGCCGCATCTCCGTCATCGCCATGCGCACGGACGCCTTCATCGAGAAGGTCGAGCCGGTCACCACCGGCGACCACGTCCACAAGGGGCAGCCGCTGCTGCGCCTGTTCGCGCCCGAGATCAATGCGGTCGCGGCCCAGTACCTGACCTCCATCGGCTACGAGGGGGGCCGCCGGCGGCTGGAGAACCTTGCCATCCCGCCGGAGGTCATCGACGAGATCGAGCGCACCCATAAGGTACCACCCTCCATCACCTGGTCCTCGCCCCGGGACGGCGTCGTGGTCGAGCGCAACGTCTCGGACGGGATGAAGGCCAAGTCCGGTGACGTCCTGTTCCGCATCGTCGACCACACGCGCGTCTGGGTGCTGGCCGACGTGACCGAGCGCGACCTCGCCGGGGTGGCGGAGGGACAGAGGGCGACGGTGCGGGTGCGGGCCTTCCCGGACCGGACCTTCACCGGGACGGTGACCCGGATCTACCCCCACCTCAACATGGAGACCCGGACCGCCCGCCTGCGCGTCGAGCTGCCGAACCCCGACGGCGCCCTGCGCCCGTCGATGTACGCGGACGTCGAGATCGCGACAGGCGACGCCAAGCCAGTGGTGGCGGTGCCCGACGACGCGGTCATCGACACCGGCGAGCGCCAGGTCGTGCTGCTCGACCACGGCGAGGGGCGCTTCGAGCCGAAGCCGGTGACGGTCGGCCTCCGCGGCCGGGGCTACGTCGAGATCCGCGAGGGGGTCACGGCCGGTGACCGCGTGGTTACCGCGGCGAACTTCCTGATTGACGCCGAGAGCAACCTGAAGGCGGCGCTGCAGGGCATGACCGCGCCCAAGGATGACCAGCAGGCGGCGAGCGCGGGAGGCACGCCGTGATCGCCCGCCTGATCGGCTGGTCGGCCCGCAACCTCGTCCTGGTGCTGATCGGGACCGTGTTCGCGGTGGCGACCGGCGTCCTGGCGCTCAAGACCCTGCCGCTCGACGCCATCCCCGACCTCTCGGACGTGCAGGCCATCGTCTACACCGAATACCCCGGGCAAAGTCCGACGACCGTCGAGGACGTCGTCACCTTCCCCCTCACGACCGCCATGCTGACGGTTCCGAAGGCGAAGGTGGTGCGCGGCTTCTCGTTCTTCGGGGTGTCCTTCGTCTACGTCATCTTCGAGGACGGCACCGACCCGTACTGGGCGCGCTCGCGCGTGCTGGAGTTCCTCAACGGTGCGGCGAGCCGCCTGCCGGTCGGCGTGACGCCGACCCTCGGACCCGACGCGACCGGTGTGGGCTGGGTCTACCAGTACGTCGTCGTCGCGAAGGAACGGACGCTCGCCGAGCTTCGGTCGCTGCAGGATTGGGTCATCCGGTTCGGGGCCTCGCGCGCGGAGGGCGTGGCCGAGGTCGCGGGCGTCGGCGGGTTCGTGAAGCAGTACAACGTCGTCGTGGACCCGAACCGGCTGCGCGCGCAGGGCATCAGCCTCAACAAGCTCCGGGACGCCATCCGGTCGAGCAACGCCGACGTCGGCGGGCGCACGGTCGAGCTGTCCGAGTTCGAGTTCATGGTGCGCGGGCGCGGTTACCTGAAGAGCGTCGCCGATATCGAGAACATCGTGCTCAAGACCGTGGGCGGCACGCCGCTGCGGCTCCGGGACGTCGCCCGGGTCGAGCTCGGGCCGGACGAGCGCCGCGGCATCACCGAGATGAACGGCGAGGGCGAGGTCGCCGGCGGCATCGTCCTGCAGCGCTTCGGCGCCAACGCACTCAACGTCATCGAGGGCGTCAAGGCGAAGCTCGCAGAGGTCGCGAAAAGCCTGCCGGCCGGCACCGAGATCCTGCCGGTCTACGACCGCTCGCAGCTCATCGACGCGGCCATCGACACCCTGCGCCACACGCTGGTCGAGGAGAGCATCGTCGTCTCTCTCGTCTGCATCGTGTTCCTGCTGCACGTGCGCAGCGCGCTCGTGGCCATCCTGATGCTGCCGGTCGGCATCCTGATGGCCTTCGCCGGCATGAGGGCGCTCGGAATCGGCGCCAACATCATGAGCCTGGGCGGCATCGCCATCGCGGTCGGCACCATGGTCGACGCCGCCATCGTGATGATCGAGAACGCCCACAAGCACCTGGAGCGGGCGCCCCCGGGCAAGCCGCGGGTCGAGGTCCTCGTCGAGGCCGCTGCGGAGGTCGGGCCGTCCCTGTTCTTCTCGCTCCTCGTCATCACGATGAGCTTCCTGCCGATCTTCACCCTGGAGAGCCAGGAGGGACGGCTGTTCGGGCCGCTCGCCTTCACCAAGACCTTCGCCATGGCGGCGGCGGCGCTCCTCTCGGTCACGCTGGTGCCGGCCCTGATGGTGCTGTTCGTGCGCGGGCGCATCGTCCCGGAGCACCGCAACCCGCTGAACCGGCTCCTCATCTGGCTGTACCTGCCTCTCATCGCCGGCGTTCTGCGAGCCCGACTCCTCACCATCCTGCTCGCCGTCGGCGTACTGGCCGCGACCGCTTGGCCGGCCCGGCAACTCGGATCCGAGTTCATGCCGGAGCTCGACGAAGGCACGCTGCTCTACATGCCGACGACCCTGCCGGGCATCTCGGTGACCAAGGCCGGCGAGCTCCTCGCCACCCAGGACCGCATCATCAAGAGCTTCCCCGAGGTGGCCTCGGTCTACGGCAAGGCTGGGCGCGCCAACACGGCCACCGACCCCGCGCCGATGGAGATGTTCGAGACGGTCATCGCCTTGAAGCCGAAGGCGGAGTGGCGCCCGGGCGTGACGCTCGCGAGCCTCAAGGCGGAGATGGACGCGGCCCTGCAGTTCCCGGGTGTGTCGAATGCCTGGACGCAGCCGATCCGCGCGCGCATCGACATGCTCTCGACGGGCATCCGCACCCCGGTGGGCGTGAAGGTGCTGGGCACCAACCTCAGGGCGATGGAGGGGGTCGCCCGCCAGGTGGAGACGGTGGTGCGGGCCGTGCCGGGCACGTCGAGCGCCTATGCCGAGCGGGTCATCGGGGGCTACTTCCTCGACATCACGCCGGACCGCGAAGCGCTCGGGCGCTACGGCCTGATGGTCGGGGACGTGCAGGACGTCGTCGCGACGGCCCTGGGTGGGCAGTCCGTGACGAACACGGTCGAGGGCCGCGAGCGCTACACCGTCAATGTGCGCTACCCGCGCGCCTTCCGCTCGGACCCAAGGGCCATCGCGACAGAGGTCCAGGTGCCGCTGCCGACCGGCGGCACGGTGCCGCTCGGTGAGGTGGCGAAGGTCGAGCTCACCCGAGGGCCGACCTCGATCCGCACCGAGAACGGGCATCTCGCGGTCTACCTCTTCGTCGACATCGCCGGGCGAGACCTCGGCGGCTACGTCGCCGAGGCGCGCAAGGCGGTGGCAGACGCGGTGCGGCTTCCCCAGGGCACGACCCTGCAGTGGAGCGGACAGTACGAGTACCTGGAGCGTGCGGAGGCGCGCCTCGCGGTCGTGGTGCCGCTGACGCTGCTGATCGTGTTCCTGCTGCTCTACCTGAACTTCCGGCGCCTGACCGAGACACTCATCGTGATGCTGTCGCTGCCTTTTGCCCTGGTCGGCGGGGTGTGGCTGCTCTGGTGGATGGGCTTCAACCTGTCGGTCGCTGTGGCGGTCGGCTTCATCGCCCTGGCTGGCGTCGCTGCCGAGACCGGGGTGATCATGCTGGTCTACCTCGACCACGCCCTCGACGAGGTCCGCGCCCAGTGCGAGCGCGAGGGACGCCCGCTCGCGCGCCCGGACCTGCGCCGGGCCATCATGGTCGGCGCGGTCGAGCGGGTCCGGCCCAAGATGATGACGGTCGTCGCCATCATGGCGGGCCTGCTGCCCATCCTCTGGAGTACCGGTTCAGGCTCCGAGGTCATGCAGCGCATCGCGGTGCCGATGATCGGCGGGATGGTCTCCTCGACCGTGCTGACCCTGGTGGTCATCCCGGCGGTCTACGCCCTGGTGAAGGGGCGGGGCCTGCCCCCGGCCGGCGCGGTCCGCGAGGGGACGGATGGTGAGGCGATGCGGCTGCCGCAGGCGGCCGAGTGAGAGCGAACGGTAGATGACGATGAGGAGCGATGCGATGCCATCCAGACGTACCGTGCTCGTGGGTTTGGCGGTGGGGCTGATGCTTGGACGGGGCGCCTTGGCGGAGGGGCCGCCGATGGTCGCGGTGACCAAGGACCCGAGCTGCGGCTGCTGCGAGAGATGGGTCACCCACCTGCGCGAGGCCGGCTTCACCGTCACCGTGACCGAGGGCCCGGTGAACCCGCTCAAGATCCGCCTGGGGGTGCCTCGCGAGCTTGCCTCCTGCCACACCGCCCAGGTCGGCGGCTACGTGATCGAGGGGCACGTCCCGGCCGGGGCGATCAAGCGGCTCCTCGCGGAGCGACCCGAGGGAATGGGTCTGGCCGTGCCAGGCATGCCGGTCGGTTCGCCCGGCATGGAGGTCGAGGACATGCAGCCTGATACCTACGACGTCGTCCTGTTTGGGAAGGACGGTCGGTCGACGTTCGCGCGGTACCGCGGCGGGGAACTAACCTGAGGCCACGGCGGATTCAGCGCTCGGGCATCGCCGCCGCCGGCGCGGCCGCCTTCGCCCCCGACTTGGGCGCGGGCTTCGGACGCTGGTCCCACATCACGTAGCCGGCCGGCGGGTCGTACTCGTGCGGGCGCATGACGGAGGCCTGCCCCTCCGCGGTGACGAGCCCCGGGAACAGCGCCCTCTCGATATGCTCCCGGTTAAGCGCGATCTTGTGCGGGGTGTGCGACAGGATGTGCTGCGAGTGGGTCCGGCCCGGGGGGCTGACGCTGACGAGCTTCTTGCCGGGAAAGCGCTTGGCGAACAGCTTGGCTGTCGCCGCCTGGTCCGTATCGGCGGTCAGGAGATATGCAGTATCCATGACGTCCTGTACTGCGTCGTCATAGACGCTAAGCGCGAGATTGATGTCCGTCGCCTTCTCGGTCGGCTTCTGCCAAGTGGAGCCACAGTCCCGGCACTTGGCGTCTTCATGGCTGAAGTGGCCGAGGACGGTCTCAACGCCGACCAGTTTGAGGGCGCGGACCAGGCGCTCGTGGCGGATTTTCTTGCTGTGATCGCCCGGGTAATAGGCCGTGCAGAACACGACGCGAACGAGCTCCTCCGACTGGCGCGAGATGATCGACTCCCCCAGCTTCCAGAAGTTGCACCACTTCAGAAAGGGCTCTCCTAAATCATTGACGGAATGATACAAATTGAAGCCATCGATGTAGAGTGCAGCCCGGATCCTGGATTTTCCCGCTTGACTATCCAGCTCCATGCACTCATATCCGATCCGTCAACGCTGAACGGTGCGCCGTCAGCAACCCATGGGTTCCGGCCCGTGTGAAGCCCACAGGTTCCAACCTGTGGGCTTCTTGGTTTCCGAGGCTGTTCTATCCTGAGTTCGCCTCGCGTAGTACTGTCTTTTTGTCTCTCGCGAGTTGACCGCGCCGGCCCTTCGGGCTTTGGCCGCCGGCATGTTATCCCCGGGCCTCTTAAGGTCGCGGTGGCAAGCCTGCGATGCTCGTCGGGCGGAACGGGGCGGTTCGCGTGGAACGCCATTCCTGGGGCCAGAGGAACGCGGGCCGCCGCCGTCGCATCAGGCCGCACGTCCGGACCGCCGCGCGCCGAGCCTTCGTCGCGATCACGGTCGCTGTCCTCGCCGTCGCGTGCTGCGGGTTCGCGGCCAAGGGGCTGTTCGAGAGCCGAGTGCTGATGATGCCCTACGTCGCTCGCTGACCCCCGCGCCCAGATCGCTCACGCGGGTTCACCGAACGGCGATAGCGCCTCGATGATGCGGCAGTCGGAGACCGACCCGCAGCCGCACTGGCCGATGACCTCGCGGAGTTCCGAGGCGAGCCGGGTCAGGTCGGCCAGCTTGCGCTCCACGTGGGCGAGATGGGCGCGGGCGATGGTGTCGACCTCGCCGCAGGAGCGATCCCGGTCGTCCGCCAAGGCGAGCAGGTCCCGGATCTGCTCCACGGTGAAGCCGAGGGCGCGACCGCGGCGGATGAAGCTCAGCCGGCGCAGGTGTTCGGGCCCGTAGAGCCGGTAGTTGCCGCTCGACCGCGCCGGCGGGGGCAGCAACCCGACCTTCTCGTACCACCGGACCGTTTCGACACGGGTCTGCGTGGCCTCCGCGAGGCTGCCGATGGTCATGGAAGAAGCGCTCCGCACGGCCTTGACCCTGTAGTGACTACAGGGTGCATGTAGGGGGCCTTCCCAGTCCGGACCAGGAGCCCGGCGAACGGAGCGCACCATGAGCCAGGCCGCCGGCGCGGACCGCACATCCTTCCCCACGAACGGTCCGCAGGCCCTGCGCTACAGGGTCAAGGGCATGGACTGCCCGACCTGCGCCGGGAAGATCGAGACCGCCGTCTCCCGGCTGCCGGGCGTCGCGGACGTGCGCGTGAACTACGGCAGCCAAGTCCTCGACCTCGCGCTCGATGAGGCTGCGACGCCGAGGACCGAATTGGAGGGGCGTATCGAGCGCCTGGGCTACGGCGTCGCGCTGCTCCCCACGGCCGCGGACTTAGCCATGGCCCAAGCCTCGGGCGGCGCCCCGCCCGCCGGGACCGCGGAGGAGCCTGAGCCGCCGCTCTGGCGGAGCCGGAAGGCGCGGCTGGGCATCCTGATCGGCGCCCTGTTCGCCGCCGGCTTCCTGGTCGAGCGGATCGCGCCGGGCCTGGCGGGCGAGTACGCCTACTGGCCAGGGGCGCTCGTCGGGCTCGCCTATTACGGCCGCCGCGCGGCCGTGGCGGCGTTGGCCGGCACGCCCTTCTCCATCGAGATGCTGATGTCGGTCGCCACCGCGGGGGCGCTCGCCATCCACGCCGCCGAGGAGGCCGCCATCGTCGTGCTGCTCTTCACGGTCGGCGAGATGCTGGAGGTCGTGGCGGCGGGCCGGGCGCGTGCCGGCATCAAGGCGCTCGCCGCCCTGGTGCCGAAGACCGCCCGCCTCGTCGACGAGGCCAATGGCACCATCCGCGAGGTGGCCGCTGCGTCGCTGGCCATCGGGCAAGTCGTGGTCGTGAGGCCGGGCGACCGTGTGCCTGCCGACGGGGTGATCACCGACGGCGCGTCGAGCCTGGACGAGTCCCCCATCACTGGCGAATCGGTCCCGAAGCCCAAGGAGGTCGGCGACCCGGTCTACGCCGGCAGCGTCAACGCCGATGGCGCGCTCCAGGTCCGGGTCACAAAGACGGCGGCCGACAACACAGTCGCCCGCATCCTGCACCTCGTCGAGGAGGCGCAGGCGT
The DNA here is from genome assembly GCF_040270385.1 of Methylorubrum podarium. NCBI lineage: Bacteria > Pseudomonadati > Pseudomonadota > Alphaproteobacteria > Hyphomicrobiales > Methylobacteriaceae > Methylorubrum > Methylorubrum podarium. The sequence continues at coordinate 14,051 of NZ_JBELQE010000037.1, forward strand.
CGAAGTCGCCCACGGCGCGCTTCATCGACCGGTTCAGCGCGGTCTACACGCCCATCGCGTTCGCGTTCGCGGCCGCCGTTGCGGTCGTGCCGCCGCTGCTCGGCGCCGATTGGGGCACCTGGATCTACCGGGGCCTGGCGCTCCTCCTCATCGCCTGCCCCTGCGCGCTGGTGCTCTCGACCCCCGCGGCCATCGCCTCCGGACTGGCCGCCGGTGCGCGACGCGGGCTGCTCGTCAAGGGCGGCGCCGCACTGGAGGTCATCGGGCGGGTGCACACGGTCGCGTTCGACAAGACCGGGACGCTGACCGCCGGACGGCCGCGGGTCTCGGACATCCTGGTCTTCGCCCCGGACGCGTCGGAGCGCTCGCTTCTCGGGTTGGCTGCCGCGGTCGAGAGCGGAAGCGGCCACCCCATCGCCCGGGCCATCCTCGACCGGGCGAGCGCGGACGGGGTGCCGCTGCGCCCGACGCGGGACGCCCGCGCCATCCCCGGCAAGGCGGTGTCGGCCACGGTGATGGGTCAGACGGTGCTCGTCGCCTCCCCACGCCACGCCGCCGAGAGCGCGCGGCTCGGCCCCGAGGCCGAGCGCGCGGTCGCGGACCTGGAAGCCGGCGGCAAGACGGTGGTCATCGTCGTCCGCGGCGCCGAGGCCTTGGGCGCCATCTCGGTCCGGGACGAGCCCCGCGCCGACGCGGCGGCCGGCATCTCGGCCCTGCGGAAGCTCGGCGTCCGCAGCGTGATGCTGACCGGCGACAACCGGCGCACGGGCGAGGCGGTCGCGTCCGAACTCGGGCTCGACGTGAAGGCCGAGCTCCTGCCCCAGGACAAGCTCGCCGAGATCGCGGCCCTGAAGGCGGCGGCTCCGGTGGCGATGGTCGGCGACGGCATTAACGACGCGCCGGCGCTCGCCGCCGCCAGCGTCGGCATCGCGATGGGCGGCGGCACCGACGCGGCCCTGGAAACGGCGGACGCGGCGGTGCTGAACGACCGGGTGGGCGACGTGGCGGCGCTGGTCTCCCTCTCTCGGGCGACCCTGGGCAATATCCGCCAGAACGTCGCGATCGCCCTCGGCCTGAAGGCCGTGTTCCTAATGACGACCGTCGCAGGCATCACCGGCCTCTGGCCGGCCATCCTGGCCGACACCGGCGCGACCGTCCTGGTGACGGCCAACGCGCTCCGTCTCCTGAGGGCCTGATGATCTCCCTGTCAGGGTGGGCCGGCCGGGCGGCGACCGTGGCCGGGGTGGCGGGGGCCGCCGCGGCCATAGACCTCGTCGCCAAGGCGGTGGCCGAGGCGTGGCTGGAGGAAGGCGCCGTCAGGGGCGCACTGCCCTTCGTCGACCTGAGCCTGTCATTCAACTACGGCATCAGCTTCAGCCTGTTCCCGGCGCACGACCCGTCCTCCCTGGCACTGCTCCTCGCCATCCAGGGCACGCTCACCTGCCTCGTGGCCGGCTGGGCCCTGGCCGCGGGCGGCGGGCTCGAACGCCTCGGGCTCGCCGCGATAGCGGGCGGGGCCGCCGGCAACTTCGTCGACCGGCTCATGGACGGCGTCGTCACGGACTACCTCGACCTGCACACCGGCGGCATCCGCTGGTTCACCTTCAATTTGGCGGACGTCTGGATCTCGACAGGCGTGGTGCTGCTGCTCCTCGACGGACTTCCCCTGCGGCGGAGGCATCGCAGCGCCGGGGATCCGATCCCGTAAGCGGCCCGCTTCCGCCGAACCGCAGCCACGGCAACCTGTCATCAACCCTTCGAGCCCAGGCTCGGAGGCCGACCTCGGCGAGGCCGACATGCTGAAGACGACAACGCTCGGTCTGGCCCTCCTCCTGGCGCTGTCCGCCTGCCAGGACGGCCAGTACGCGGCCTCGACGCGCCACCTCGCGCCGATCCCGCCGGCGACCCTGGCCCTGATGTCGGCCAAGGGTGTCTCGCCGGCGGATCCGATCCTGATGCGGGCCTACAAGAAGGAGTCCGAGATCGAGCTCTGGAAGCGCGGCACGGACGGCAAGTACGCCCTCCTGAAGACCTACGCGATGTGCCGCTGGTCGGGTCAGCTGGGGCCCAAGACCCGGGAGGGGGACCGGCAGGCGCCGGAGGGCTTCTACGCGGTGACGCCCGCGTCCATGAACCCGAATTCGAGCCTCTATCTCTCGTTCAATCTCGGGTACCCGAACGAGTACGACCGCTCCCTGGGACGCACCGGCGCGCACCTGATGGTGCACGGCTCGTGCTCGTCGCGGGGCTGCTTCGCGATGACGGACGAGGTGATCTCGGAACTCTATGCCGTGGTGCGGGAGGCCTTCGCGGGCGGCCAGCGCGCCGTCCAGTTCCAGTCCTACCCGTTCCGCATGACGCCGGAGAACTTGGCCCGGCATCGCCAGGACCCGAACATCGCGTTCTGGAGGAACCTCAAGGAGGGGTCCGACCGGTTCGAGGTCACGGGGGCCGAGCAGGGCGTCGGCGTCGCCGATGGCCGATACGTGTTCGATGCCGGCGACGAGGCCACCGCTGGCGCGGTCGCGCGGAGGCAGGCGGATGACGAGCGGCAGGTCGCCGCCCTCGTGGCGAGCGGGACGCCCGCCGTCCGGCTGGTGTACGAGGACGGCGGCCAGCACCGGTCGTTCCGAGAGACCATGGTCGCGGCCGGAGGCGGTCTCGGCGAGGTGAGCCGCCCCGAGGCTCTGGCCGCAGGGCCGCGTGAGGTCGCCGTGCCGGCCGCGGGCCCGGTTGCTCTCGCCGGCAAGCGGGAGCCGGTCCGGGGTGCGGCGGCGCTCAAGCCGGCGGGGCCCGGCGGGACCGAGGCGGAGCGCCAACGCCTTCTCAAGATCTTCGCCGCGGCCGGGGCCGGTCAGGAGTGACGATCCTGCGTCCATCATTCCGCCGGGGCTGAACCGATGGCCATCGACGCCTCAAGCGTGGGCTTCCTGGCGGCCTTCGCGGCCGGCGCCGTGTCGTTCCTATCGCCCTGCGTGCTGCCCCTCGTTCCGGGCTACGTGTCGTACGTCGCGGGGCAGTCGGCCGCCGGCGAGCGCGACAGCCTGCGCACGCTCGGCCTGAGCCTTTGCTTCGTGCTCGGGTTCACGACCGTCTTCGTCGCGTTCGGCGCGGGGGCGAGCGCGCTCGGCTTCGCCCTGCTCGCCCATCGCGAGGCGCTGAACCTCGCCTCGGGCTTGCTGGTGATCCTGTTCGGCCTGTTCACGGCCGGTCTGCTGCGGCCCGCCTGGCTGCAGCGTGAGCTGCGCTGGCACGGCGATCCGCCGGGTCAGGGGCCCGTCGCCGCCTATCTCCTCGGAACGGCCTTCGCCTTCGGATGGACCCCATGCATCGGTCCCGTCCTCGGTGCCATCCTGGCAGTCACGGCCTCCTCGGCCGCGGGCAAGGGCGTCGCCCTGCTCACCGTCTACTCGCTCGGGCTTGGCGTGCCGTTCGTGGCGGCGGCCCTTTTCCTGTCAGGCTTCGTCGCGCGCCTTCGGACCCTACGCTGGTTCGGTCGTGCGCTTCAGCTCGTCGGCGGGGGCGTGATGGTGGCGATGGGGCTGCTGATGGTGACCGACCGCATGAGCGCCGTGGCTTCCCTCCTCGTGGAGGCCTTCCCCGTGCTTGGGCGGATCGGTTGAGGCATGGTCCTCCGCAGGCGTGCTGTTGAGCATGCGACTGCAGGCTGCCACGAGCGTGAGCCGACCCTTGTTGAAGAACAAGATTCGGCACTATCCTGGGTAAGCCGCGCGCATCGCCGCGAGGGCCTCAGGGGCGTGGGCCGAACAGGATCACCGTCATGCCGACGAGGCAGATCGCACCGCCCGTAACGTCCCATCGGTCCGGACGGTAGCCTTCCGCACCCCATAGCCAGAGGATGGCCGCCACGATGTAGATGCCTCCGTAGGCCGCATAAGCCCTGCCTGCCGCCTCGCTCTCGACTAAGGTAAGCAGGTAGGCGAAGAGCGCAAGCGATGCCATGCCGGGGAGCAACCAGAGGGGTGATCTGTCCAGGCGCAGCCAGGCCCAGAACGCGAAGCATCCAACGATTTCGGCGAGGGCCGCGCCCGCATAGGCGAGGAAGGTCGTCATTTCTGAGTGGTCTCGTTGCTCTTGAAGTCTGTCAAGCTTGCAATGCGAGGTCCGCGATCCTGATAGGACTGCCGCTGGTTCGCGTGGTGCTCACGGATACTGTTCGGCGACCTGCCGGAACAGAGCGGCGCCACCGTCGTCCTCGTCATGGCTGACCGGCGCCGTGGCGCGGGCGCCGCCGAAGCGCGCATAGAGGGCCGGAAGTACGACCAGGGTCAGCATGGTGGCGCTGATCAAGCCGCGGATGAACACGGTCGCGAGCGGCTTCTGGACCTCCGTGCCGGTCCCCGCCGCCAGCGTCACCGGGACGAACCCGAGCGAGGGCAACAAGCGCGGTCATGGCGTCCTTCAGGATGGCGATCAGCGCCGGCACGAAGGTCAGCGACAGGACGAAGGCGGCAACGAGCGCGATGATGACGGTCGGCGCCATCGGCTCGAACATCTTGCCCTCGACCCTGGCCACGCCCGGCACGGTCTTGATCTGCGGCCGGACGATCCATTCCTGGAAGGTCCGCAGGTAGGCGGCCTTCTCCAGCTCCGTCCTCAGCCCCAGTCCCTCAGGTGTCAGGTATCTGTCGTCCGATTGCCAGCCCGGTTCGCCTAAACACGACGCCTTCCACGCGTCGGGCGCCGTGTAGCGCACGGTCCACATGAATATCTCGTCGAGGCCGGTCATGATCGGCCCCATATGAGGCTGGAATTCGGACGGCCGCCCCTCGCGCGCCTCGCCTAGGCGCTCCACCAACTGGCGGCGGGCGAAGTAGACCTTGACCTCGTCGGCGAAGACCGCCGTGACCTGGGAGAAGTCGTTACGCGAACGCAAACGGATGTATTCCGAACCCTTGATGCCGGCGAGCGTGGTCTCGACCGGTCAGGTCACCTGCTTCTCGATATCGAAGGGCGAGAGCGTGGGCGCGACGGTGTTGAACAGCACCTGGTTGCTGTTGATATCGGGCACGAAGTCGAGCCAGCCCTGTCGAACGGGGAAGGCGAGGATACGGGAGATCAGGTCCGGTCGCCCTCAGTCGTCGCCCGCTTCGGATTTGCGGAGCTCGGCCTTGAGGATGAAGGAGTTGGCAACCGCGATGGTGGCGCCCGACTTCAGTCCGGAGACGACCTCGTAGGAATCGTCGTCCGAGCGTCCGAGCTCGACCTCCCGCTTCTCGAAGCCCTCCTCAGTGCGCACGAAAACGACGCGCTCGCCCCCGACCGTCTGCAGGGCGGCCTTCGGGACGTGCACCTCGACCGCGTCGTTCGCGATCTCCACCCCGGCAGTGACGAAGGCGCCGGGGCGCCATGCAAGGTCAGGGTTCGGCAGGGCGACGATGACCCGCGCCGAGCGGGTGTCCGGGTTCAAGAACGGGCTGACGAAGACGACCTTGCCGTCGGCATGGCGGCCGCCGGCCTCATGGGCATGGGTGACAGCTACGGGTGCGCCCTCCCGAACCATGGCGAGCTCGTGTGTCGGCACCGACAGCTCGATCCATACGGTCGAGAGGTCGGCGACGGTGTAGATGTCGGCGGGGTCGCCCTTGCCGCCGACCGTCGTCCCGACCTCGACCTTGCGCTCGACGACCCGGCCGGCGAGCGACGAGCGGAGCTCGTACCGGCGCAGGGTGGATTGGTTCAGGGTGGCACCTTCTCGTTTCTGTGCGGCTGCGACATCGGTCGCGCTCAGCCCGAGGGCGGACAGCTTCTGGCTGGCGAGGTCGACGCGCAAGGTGGCTTCCGTGTAGGTTGCCCTGGTCCGCAGGTAGACCTGCTCCGACGAGATGCGCTTGTCCCAGAGCGCCTGCTGCCGGTCGAAGTTGGTCTTCTCCAGCTCGGCGCGTACCGAGGCGATGAGGTACTCGCTCTTGGCGTCGGCGACGTCACGGCTTTCGAGGACGGCGACGATCTCGTCCTTGGCAACCCGGTCGCCGAGGCGCTTGCGCATCTCCGTGACGGTACCCACGACCCGGGCCGGGACGCGCGCGATCCGGTCGGTGTCGGGGGTGATGGCGCCGGGTACCAGGAGGTGCCGGGCGAGCGTGCCGCCCTCGACTTTCACGACCGAGATGTTGAGCGCCGCCACCTCCTCGGGTCCCATCCGGATTGCGCCCTTCTCGGGGTGCTCCTCGCCCGGCTCGTACCCGTGCTTCCCGATCTCGTGGCCGTTCGTGGCCTTGGGGGTTCCCGGCTTCTTGACGTCGTCATCTCCGTCGGGCGGCGTCCCAGCCTTCGAGGGTTCGTGGTTGGCGGTGATGGGTGGCACGGTGATGGTGAACAGGTCTTTCGGCAGCCCGGCGGCGGCCAGATTGTCCCTGACGAAGCGGGCGACGGCGGGGACGGCTGCGCCTATGGCGATGCCGGTGGCCAGGAGGACCGCGAACAGGAGGAGGCGCATGGGGGCCGCTCGACAAGGACGCCGGACGGCCTGCTTGGGCGGTCACGGTCGTTCCCGTTGGATCAGGTGATGGACGAACCGGCGCCGAGATGTGGGCCGGGCGAACGCGCTCTTGGGAGCGCGGCGTCACCTTACGCGCGGGGCGGTCTCGCCAGTCGGTCGGGAGTGACGGAGGTCGGAACCTCGGCCACCCAGGAAAAGCCCAGGCCGGCGAACTCCGTCGACGGCGTGACGTGGGAGGAGACTTGGAGAGGGGCCACCTGATGGCAGCCACAAAGGAGGCGGCAGGCCAAACCCGGATTGCCGGCCTCGGTGGGCATGGGCGTGACTAGCGTCCCCACACCGATTGCGTTTTGGTAGCGGCCGCCATGATCAGCAAGATCGTCGCCGGAGCCCGCAACGGTCGAAACGATGAACATGGCCAGGGCAAGCAAGAGCGCGCGGGCACCGAATGCGCACCACTCCTGCAACACGGCACAACGCCTATGCCAACCGCCGACACCCATCGAGGTTCTTATGCGCGATTTTGGTTTGTTCGCACAAGAACAACCATCACGCCCCGACCCTCCCAAATCGGGAAGCCCCACTACCCGCGGCACGTCATCAAAGAAAGCGCGTCCTGTTCCGTTACAAGATCGGATGCGGCGGCTGCACCAAGCCCATCACCTGCACCATCCAAGCCATCGAGCCGTGCGCTCAAGTCGGGATCAATTTGCGGGCCGATCTCGTGTCCGTGGCCGCGGATCCGGCTGAGCCGCTGCTCGCGGCAGCTTGAAATGCCGCAGCGGCAACCAAACCTTCATCCCCCCATTTTCGTTTCACATGCGGACATGGTCCCGCCACCGAAATCGGTGTAAGCCAGACCTCATGAGCCTCGACCGGCAAATCATGCGCCTGACGGCGGTGGTGATCCTCGCGATCATCGCCTACGTCGCGCCGTCTGCCGTCCAAGCCCACGACGGCCATGCCCACCACGGTCGTCATCAATCAACGACTCAGGCGAACGCAGCGCCTCCCGTCGCGACGAGGCCGATTACCCTCCCGTCCCGCATCGTCGGTGGCCCTGCCGAAACCCGGCTTGCGCTCGACGGACAATCCCCGGCAGCCGAGCCGCTGTCTTCGCTGCAGGCTGACGATGCCGGTGGGAGATGCTGCCCTGTCGGCTGCAGGGGCTCATGCTGCGGGACGATGGTATGCTGCCCGTCCGGCGTCGTCGCCGGCGCCGCGTCGCTTTCCAGGCCCCTGTCTGGGAACGTCGTGCTGATCCCGCACGACGTCGATGCCCGTTCAGGCGTCGACCCCGAGGCCCTGCCCGAGCCCCCACGAACCCTCGCGTGAAGTAGGGCGCGCCTGAGGCGCGCGACGCCCGGAATGCGCCCGCTATCGGCGCCGTCCGGACTTCCCGACGCGAGGATTCCTATTCATGTCGACCCGTTTTGCCGCCGCCTATGGCGTGGTGGCGCTGCTTGCTGCCGTCCTAACGGGGCCTGCGCTTGCCCACGAGGGCCACGACCACGGCGCCGTGCCGCCGCCCCTCTCGAAGACCATCGCGCCGCGCGGCGAGGCGCTTTCGGACGCCTTCGAACTCGTCGCCGTCCCGCGCGACGGCACCCTGACGCTGTTCCTCGACCGCTTCCGGACGAACGAGCCGGTGCCCGGCGCGACCATCGAGGTCGAGACGCCGGACGGTCCCAGGGTCGCGACCGCCACGACCGACGGCGGCTACGCGCTGCCGGTCCCGTGGCTGTCGAAGCCCGGCCGGCACGAGCTCCTCGCGACCGTCACGGCCGGGGACGCGGTCGATGTGCTGACCGTGGCGGTCACAGTGCCCGACCCGAAGGTCGCCGCGGCCGCGGCGCCTGCCAAGCCGGCCCCGGCTCAGGCTGCCCTGGCGCGCGTCTCCGAGGTCGCCCACGGCATCAGGGAACGGCTGATGGCCAAGGACCCGGCCCTGGTGGCCGCGGTCGCCGTCGCCTTCCTGCTCGGCGTGCTCGTGACGGCGCTCGCACGCGGGCGCCGTGGCGCGCCGGCGGTGGCGCTGGTCGCCATCGGCATCACCCTCGTCCTCGGCACCGCCGCCTTCGCGCACGGCGACGAGGACCACGGCTCAACCGTTGAGGGCGCCGCCCTGATCGAGCCGCGCCAGACGACGCCGGCCTCGTCGGACCTCGCGCAGCGCCTGCCCGACGGCTCCGTCTTCGTGCCGAAGCCGACGCAACGGCTGCTGGTCCTGCGCACCATCATGACCGAGCAGGGCAGCTTCCACCGCTCGGTCGAGTTGCCGGGCCGCATCATCCCGGACCCGAACGCCAGCGGCGTCGTCCAGTCCTCGGTCGGCGGACGGATCTCGCCACCGCCGTCCGGCGTCTTCCCTCGCCTCGGCACGAAGGTTCGCAAGGGCGACGTGCTCGCCACGGTGACGCCGCCGGTCCAGGCCGTCGACGTCTCCGACATGCGCCAGCGCCAGGGCGAACTCGACCAGCAGATCGCCATCGTCGAGCGCCGGGTCGAGCGCTACCGGAAGCTCGCCACGACCGGCGCCGTCGCCACGACCCAGCTCGACGACGCGGTCGCGGAGCTCAATGGCCTGCACGACCGCCGCGCGGCCCTCGACAAGATCCGCCAGCAGCCCGAGGCCCTGGTCTCGCCCGTCGACGGCGTGGTGGCGCAGGCGACCGCAGTGGCCGGGCAGATGGCGGCGCCCGGCGCCATGGTCTTCCAGATCGTCGATCCAAACCGCCTCTGGGTCGAGGCCCTCAGCTTCGACACTCTGACCGCGGCGCAGAACGCTACGGCCCGTCTCGCCGACGGACGGACCCTGAAGCTCGCCTACCAGGGCACGGGGCTCGCCGACCGCAACCAGGCCATACCGGTCCAGTTCGCGGTCCAGGGCGACGCCTCCGGCCTGCGGGTCGGCCAGTTCGTCACGGTGCTGGCCGGGACCGACACCGAGCAGGCCGGCCTGGCGCTGCCGCGCTCTGCCGTGGTGCGCACCGGCAACGGGCAGGACGTCGTCTACGAGCACACCACCGCCGAGCGCTTCGAGGCGCGGCCCGTTCGGGTCGAGCCGCTCGACGGCGGCCGGGTGCTCGTGGCCGAGGGGATCGGGTCCGGTAAGCGGGTCGTGACCCAGGGCGCCGAACTCCTCGACCAGGTTCGCTGAGGAGGCCGCCCGATGTTCACCTTCCTCGTCAGCCAGTCGGTCCGCAACCGCCTGCTCGTCCTCGCGCTCGCCGCGCTGCTGGTACTGTACGGCGCCTTCACCGCGACCAAGCTGCCGGTCGACGTCTTTCCCGACCTCAACAGACCCACCGTCACGGTCATGACGGAGGCGGAAGGGTACGCCCCCCAGGAGGTCGAGCAACTCGTCACTTATCCCATCGAGACCCGGATGAACGGTCTCCCCGGCGTGACCCGCGTGCGCTCGGTCTCGGGCGTGGGCCTGTCCATCACCTACGTCGAGTTCGACTGGGGGACCGACATCTATCGGAACCGGCAGCAGGTCGCGGAGCGCCTGTCCCTCGTCCAGGACCAGCTGCCCCGCGGCGTCACCCCTGTGATGGGCCCTGTCTCCTCGATCATGGGCCAGATCCTGCTGGTGGCGGTCACCAGCGAGACCGCGACCCCCATGCAGGTGCGCGAGGTCGCCGACTTCACCATCCGGCCGCGCCTGCTGACCATTCCGGGCGTGGCGCAGGTCATCCCCATCGGCGGCGAGGTGCGCCAGTTCCGGGTCAGCCCCAACCCAGCGGCGATGCGCGCGCTCGGGGTGACCAATGCCCAGCTGGAGACGGCGCTGGCGCAGTTCGGCACCAACGCCGGCGGCGGCTTCACCGATCAGAACGCCCGCGAGTACCTGATCCGGAGCATCGGCCGGACCATGAGCCTCGACGACCTGCGCAACCTCGTGGTCGCGACGGTCGCCGACACGCCTGTATACCTGCGCCAGGTCGGGGAGGTGTCCTTTGCCGCGAAGGTGAAGCGGGGCGACGCCGGCTACATGGCCAAGCCAGCGGTCATCGTCTCGGTCGAGAAACAACCCGACGTCGACACCGTGCGGCTGACCCACAGCATCGAGACCGCACTGAAGGAACTCAACCCGAACCTGCCCGGCGGCATCAAGGCCGACCAAGTGCTGTTCCGGCAGGCAGACTTCATCGAGACCTCGATCCGCAACGTCGAGCGCGTCCTCGTCGAGGCCGTGCTGGTCGTGGCGGTGGTGCTGTTCGCCTTCCTGCTGAACGTGCGCACCACGGCGATCTCGCTGCTCGCCATCCCGGTCTCGGTGCTGACGACCGCGGTGGTGTTCCACCTGTTCGGGCTGTCCATCAACACGATGACGCTCGGGGGCCTGGCCATCGCCATCGGCGAGCTCGTCGACGACGCGGTGGTCGATGTCGAGAACATCTACCGGCGGCTCGGCGAGAACCGAAAGGCCGGCAACCCGAAGAGCGTGTTCCAGGTGGTGGTGGAGGCCTCGAACGAGGTGCGCTCCGGCATCGTCTACGCGACGCTGATCATCATCCTGGTGTTCGTGCCGCTCTTCGCCCTCTCGGGCATCGAGGGCCGGCTCTTCGCACCCCTGGGGCAGGCCTACATCATCTCCATCCTGGCGAGCCTGCTCACCTCCATCACCCTGACGCCGGTGCTGGCGTCGCTGCTGCTCCCGGGGCTCAGGAACCTTGAGGAGCACGACAGCCGCTTCCTCAAGCTGCTCAAGCGGGGCAACGCCGCCCTGCTGCGGGTCGCCTTCCGGCACAAGGGCTGGCTCGTCGGAAGCGTCGCCGTGGCGGTCGCCGCCGCGGGCGTCGCCGCCTGGAACCTGCCCCGGGCCTTCCTGCCTCCGTTCAACGAGGGCTCGTTCACGGTCAGCATGACCTTCAACCCGGGCATCTCGCTCGCCGAGAGCAACCGGGTCGGGCTGATCGCCGAGAAGCTGCTCCTGGACATCCCGGGCGTGAAGGCGGTGGGCCGCCGGACCGGTCGGGCCGAACTCGACGAGCACGCCGAGGGCGTCCACTCCTCCGAGATCGACGTGGCGCTCGACGAAGGTACGAAGCGTCCGAAGGAGGCGCTGGTCGCCGACATCCGCGGGCGCCTCGCCGCCCTTCCGGTGGCGGTCAACGTCGGCCAGCCGATCTCGCACAGGCTCGACCACATGCTCTCGGGCGTGCGGGCCGAGATCGCGCTCAAGGTGTTCGGCGACGACCTCGACGCCCTGCGGCGGGTCGCGAACTCCCTGCGCGACCGCATGGCCTCGATCCCGGGTCTCGCGGACCTGCAAGTCGAGCGGCAGGTGCGCATCCCGCAGCTTGAGGTGCGCGTCGACTACACCCGGGCGGCCCTTTACGGCGTCCAGCCCGCGGCCGTCGTCGAGCAGATCAGCCGCCTCTCCAACGGTCGGGTGGTCTCGACGGTCGTCGACGGCGTGCGCCGCTTCGACGTGGTATTGCGCCTCGCCGAGAACCGCCGGACGACGACGGGGCTGGGCGACCTCCTCCTGGAGACGCCCTCGGGCTGGGTGCCGGCGCGCCAGGTCGCCGACATCCGCGAGACCGACGGGCCGAACCAGATCCTGCGCGAGAACGCCCGGCGCCGCATCGTGGTGCAGGCCAACACCACGGCCGGCACCGACATGGCGACCGTCGTGGCCGCCATCCGCGAGGCGGTGGCGAAGGAGCCGATGCCGCCCGGCTTCTTCACCAGCCTGGAAGGCACTTTCCAGGCGCAGGAGGAGGCGAGCCGGACCATCGCGGCGCTCTCGGCGCTCTCTCTGGCCCTGGTCTTCGCCATCCTGTTCAGCCGCTACCGCTCGGCCGCCCTGGCGCTCATCATCATGGGCAACGTGCCGCTCGCCCTGATCGGCTCGGTGGCCGCGCTCTGGCTGGTGGGGCAGCCGCTCTCGGTGGCGTCGATGATCGGCTTCATCACGCTGACCGGCATCGCCGCCCGCAACGGCATCCTGAAGATCAGCCACTACCTGAACCTGTCACTGCACGAGGGTATGCCGTTCGGGCCCGACCTCGTGGTGCGCGGCAGCCTGGAGCGGCTGACCCCGGTGCTGATGACGGCGCTCTCGGCGGGCGTGGCGCTGGTGCCGCTGCTCTACGACGCCGCGAGCCCGGGCAAGGAGATCCTGCACCCGGTGGCGGTGACGATCTTCGGCGGCCTCGTCAGCGCGACGCTGCTCGACACCTTCCTGACCCCCGTCCTGTTCCTGCGCTTCGGCCGCAAGCCGCTGGAGCGGCTGCACGCCCTGCACGCCGAGGCGCCGGCCGACCCGTCCCCGGACGGCGCGCGACCGCGCCCGGCCGAGGCCTACTGACCCCCGAGGAGAACCAGCATGATCCTGCACAGACTGACCCTCGTCGCCGGCCTGATGGCGGCGACCGCGGCGTACGCCCACGAAAGCGCCGGCCAGCACGGCGGCCGGGTAGCCGACGCCGGGAAGTTCCACGTCGAGCTCGCTACCAAGGGCGAGACCGTCGACGTCTTCCTGTCGGACGGCGGCCAGAAGCCGGTGCCGGCCACGGGCTTCAAGGGCACGGCCATCCTCGTCGTCGGCGGCAAGCCGACCCGGGTCCCCCTGCAGCCGGCCGACGGCAACCGACTGACAGGGACGGCCCCGGTGGCGCTCGGGGACAGCCCGAAGGGCGCCGTGCAGCTCACCGCGCCCGACGGTGCCACGGCCAGCGGCAAGTTCGACTGAACATCGCCCCCTGTCGCGAGCGCGACCGGAAGGGGGCCTGAAGATCCCACGCAGGGATGCAGGGGGAGCCGCCCGAGGCGGGTGCCCGTGCCGGAGCCATCGGTCGACGAGCTGCACGCCGGCGACCGGCCAACCTCAATGAGCCAAGGAGTTCACCACATGAAAATCGCCGCTCTCGCCACCCTTCTGATGGCCTTCGGTGCGGCATCGCCCGCCTTCGCCGACGACCAGGGCAACGCGAACGCCGAGCAGCAGACGCAGCCCACGCCGAGCCGCGGCGGCACGGCGGGAGGGCCTGCCCACGACATGCGTCTCGGGGACACGGCCCCCGCGAAGTCCGGCGAGCGGATGGACCACGGACGTTCCGACGGAACGGCCACCAAGCCTCCCCACGGTCACTGAACGCCGCCGCGCCTCACGACGCCCCGTCGCGCCGGAGCGGACGTCCGTTCCGGCGCGACGGCATCCCACGCCATCGAAAAAGGTAACGACCATGAAAATCCCGAACACGCTCGCCATCGCCGCCATTCTCGGTCTCGGTTTGGCCGGTACCGCCCACGCGCAGGACATGAAGGACCACGGTTCGATGTCCTCCATGAAGCCGGACCCGAAGGACGACGCCTCGACCAAGGACTTCAAGGCCGCCGACATGGCCATGATGAAGGACATGGCCGTCGCTTACACCGGCAACCCGGACGTCGATTTCCGCACCCACATGATTCCGCACCACAAGGGCGCGGTCGCGATGGCCAGGGTTGCCCTGAAGCACGCCAAGGACCCGTCCACCAAGGCTATGGCCCAGAAGATCATCGACGACCAGGAGAAGGAGATCGGCGAGATGGAGGCGTGGCTGAAGCAGCACGCCAAGTAGGTCGGCCGCGCCCCGATCCGGGGCACCCATCCCGACGGGGACGCCCGCCGTCCCCGTCACCTGTTCGACGTCCTTGGACAGCCTCGGCCTGCTTCCCGTCACCGGAAGCCGGTGACCGAAGGCGATGCGAACCCACGGGAGCCAGGTCATGCCGCATAGCGTCCCCCCCTCGCACGAGCGCCACGGCCATCATGCCGGGCACGACCATGCGCAACTTGGGCACGGTGATCACGAGACCCAGGCTTCCGGCACCGGGACGGTCAAGGATCCCGTCTGCGGGATGACGGTCGATCCGCACGCCGCGAAGCATCGGGCCGAGCACGCCGGGCACCCGTACTACTTCTGCTCGAACGGATGCCGGACCAAGTTCGAGGCCGATCCGGTCCGCTACCTCGATCCGGGGCAGGCGAGGGTGGAGCCGGTGCCGGAGGGTACGATCTACACCTGCCCGATGCACCCGGAGGTGCGGCAGGTCGGCCCGGGAGGCTGCCCCATCTGCGGGATGGCGCTTGAGCCGGCCGTGGTCGGCGCCGACACCGGCCCCAGCGAGGAGTTGGTCGACATGACCCGACGCTTTCGGGTCGGGCTCGTGCTGACGCTCCCCGTCTTCGTCCTGGAGATGGGTGGCCACCTGTTCGGGCTGGCGGAACGCCTCGGGCAGCAAACCTCGAACTGGATACAGTTCGTGCTCGCCGCGCCTGTGGTGCTCTGGGCGGGCTGGCCGTTCTTCGTGCGTGGCTATCGTTCCGTGGTCTCGCGCAACCTCAACATGTTCACGCTGGTTTCGCTGGGGACGGGCTGCGCCTTCCTCTACAGCGTCGTCGCCACAGCTGCCCCGGGCCTGTTCCCGCAGGCCCTGCGCGGGCATGGCGGGGCCGTGCCTGCCTACTTCGAGGCGGCGGCCGTCATCACGGTTCTGGTGCTCCTCGGGCAGGTACTGGAACTTCGCGCCCGCGAGAGCACCGGCGGCGCGATCCGTGCCCTGCTCGACCTGACGCCGAAGACGGCCCACCGCATTCGACCGGACGGCTCCGAGGAAGAGACGTCCCTCGACGCCATCGCGGCCGGCGACCGGTTGCGGGTGCGCCCGGGCGAGAAGGTGCCGGTCGACGGCTTCGTCGCCGAGGGGCGGAGCTCGGTGGACGAGAGCCTGGTGACGGGGGAATCGATGCCGGTCACCAAGGCGGCGGGCGCCCCCGTGGTCGGCGGCAGCCTGAACCAGTCCGGGGCCCTCGTGATCGAGGCCACGAAGGTCGGGCGCGACACCATGCTGGCCCGCATCGTCCAGATGGTGGCCGAGGCCCAGCGCTCGCGCGCACCCATCCAGCGCCTCGCCGACCAAGTGGCCGGCTGGTTCGTGCCCGCCGTCATCGGCGTGGCGGTCCTCGCGTTCCTCGCCTGGATGGTCTTCGGGCCGGAGCCGCGCTTCACCTTCGCGCTCTTGGCCGCCGTCGCGGTGCTCATCATTGCCTGCCCCTGCGCGCTCGGGCTCGCCACGCCGATGTCCATCATGGTCGGCGTCGGACGGGGTGCCGGGGCCGGCGTCCTGGTCAAGAACGCCGAGGCCCTGGAGCGCATGGAGCGGGTGGGCACCCTCCTGGTCGACAAGACAGGCACGCTGACCGAGGGCAAGCCGGCGGTCACCCGGATCGTGCCTTCAGCTAGCTTCGATGAGGCTACGGTGCTGCGCCTCGCGGCGAGCGTCGAGCGGGCGAGCGAGCACCCGCTGGCCACGGCGGTCGTGCGGGCCGCGGAGGAGCGCGGCGTCGCGACCGCCGCCGTCGCCGACTTCGAAAGCCCGACCGGCAAGGGCGCGTTCGGCACCGTGGAGGGGCGCCGGGTTGCGCTCGGCAACGCGGCCTTCCTGCGCGAGCATGGCGTGGACGTGTCGGCATATGCGGCAGGGGCGGACGAACTGAGGCGAGACGGCGCGACCGCGATCTTCGCCGCCGTTGACGGACGGGTGGCGGGCGTCATCGCCATCGCCGACCCCGTCAAGGCGACGACCGCGGAGGCGCTGGCGGCGCTCCGGACCGAGGGCATCCGGGTGGTGATGCTGACCGGCGACAACCGCACCACCGCCGAGGCCGTCGCCCGCCGCCTCGGCATCGAGGAGGTCGAGGCGGAGGTGCTGCCCGACCGGAAGGCCGCCGTGGTCGAGCGCTACAAGGCGGCCGGGCAGGTGGTCGCCATGGCGGGCGACGGCGTCAACGACGCCCCCGCGCTCGCCGCGGCGGACGTCGGCATCGCGATGGGCACCGGCACGGACGTGGCCATCGAGAGCGCCGGCCTGACGCTGCTCAAGGGCGACTTGATGGGGATCGTGCGGGCGCGGCGCCTTTCGAAGGCGGTGATGGGCAACATCCGCCAGAACCTGTTCTTCGCCTTCGTCTACAACGCCGCCGGCGTGCCGGTCGCGGCCGGGGTGCTGTACCCGTTCCTGGGTATCCTGCTCTCGCCCGTCATCGCCGCCGCTGCCATGGCGCTGTCCTCGGTCAGCGTCATCGGCAACGCCCTGCGCCTGCGGACGGCCCGGCTCGATCCTTGAGGCTACGTGTCGGCCGAGCAGGGTCTGCGCGTGAGCATGATCGCGGCAGCACCATGGGTCCGCAGACCCGGCATGTGAGCCGCGCACGGGCCCCCGCGGCCTCGGGACGAAGCACAGAAAGGTGATCGTCCCCTCGCTCGCACCGGCCGGGGTCAATCTTGAACGGCGTGTGAGGCCAGGCCACCTGACGGGCCGCGCCTGCGGATGGGCGCCCTACGGAGAAGATCATGCCGCACCACGACACGACGGCCCTCTCGGGGGTCATTCAGCACGTTTTTGCCCATCGCTTCACGGTGGAGGCCGGCGGCGGGACGCATCTGGCCGATCTCGGCCCTAAGGGAGCGGAGGCCTTCCCGCTCGTGGCGGGCCTGCATGTGGACATCGAGGGCGAGCGTCGCCCGTCCGAGATCAAGGTGACGCGGATCGCAGCCGAGAGCCGGGAACCCGTGCACATCCAGCATAAGAAGCCTTGTCACCCGCCTGGCGATAAGCGACCGGACATGCCGGCCGACCCATCGCGCGTGCTGGAGGCGGTGAAGGCCGCGGGCTGGACCCCGTCGGGGGACCTTCGCCGCAAGCCGAAGCACTTCGAAGTTCTCGCGCGCCAGGCTGGCGGGGCGTGGGCCGAGCTTCACGTGGATTTCGGCGGGACGATCTACAAGAACAAGTCACCCGATCCTACGAAGTGGGCCGCTGCCCTGGCCTAACGGCTTCGACGGGGCGGCGCACGTGCGCCGCCCCGTTCAGAGTTCGTCCTGCCGCCGACGGCCGGGGATCACGCGTTCGGGCGGGCGGCGCTTATCCGGCCCTCGGCTTGGTCCGGACCGCAACGATGGAAGCGACATCCCTCCGCCGGTCAATTTTTCCGGCGTGATATGGCCGAGGCAACGGCCTCCAAGCGGCACCGTTCGTCGCAACGAGGGCCTCCTGAACGGCCCCATGTCCGGAATTCACCCCAGTCCGGCCAGCGGCGACCTAGCTCCGGGTCGACCTCACCTCCGTTCACCGCGGCGGAATCCTCCCCGCTCCGGAGGCGACAGGTTCGGCGTCGGCGGAACCGGCGCCGCGGCGGGCGAAGGCGGTCAGCACCAGTCGGTCCGGCCCTTCCTCAGCCAGAAGTGACTCTGGCATCCCACTTGACGCCAGACGCTCGGCGTCAGCGACGCGGTCCCGTCCCAGTGTCGGCGGATGCGCCAGCCCGGCCGGTCGCCGGGAACGAGCGAGAGCTTGATCGTCTCGCCGCAGCCGCACGGGCACCCGAAGGCCGCGAACCACTGATGGCCATCCTCACCCACGACGTAGACCGTGCGAGGCGCGGGCGTATCGGGCTCCTCGTCGACGAAATCCACGGTGTGACGCCCGAGGCGGCGGGCGACCCAGGACAGGGACGCCCGGAGCAGCGTAACGGGAAGTCCCGCCATCACGCCGCCCTCATGAGCATGTCGAGATGCGGTCGGTTCAGGAACGGCCTCATGTCGCCTCGACCGAGGTATCGCGCGAGCGCGTCGTCCGTGCCCTCTTCCGGCGCGAACTGCCAGAACCCGGCCGTCAGGCTTAGGGTCTGGACGGCGAAATCGCCGTTCGGGTCGAGCCGCGACGGATGCAGCCTCAGCAGCAACTCGACCACCGCGAGGCTGGAGAACAGGCCGTTCACCGCACCCACGGCCGGCCGCTCCTGCGGCACGCCGCGGATGTAGCCGCGCGCGAGGCGGTCCTCGTAGGCCGCGGGGTCCTGCCTCCTCAAACTTTCGGCCTCAAGCATCCCGTCCGTGTAGAGACCGCGCCCCCGGAGGCTGGAGCGCCCCGGCTGCAGGTAGTGGACCGACCCGCAGATCTGGTCGATGCCACCCTCGCCATCGGCGTCGAGCATCACCCCGATGTCCAGGTAGGCCAGGACGTAGAACGTCGCGAGGCGATTCAGCAGGTCGCGGCCCTCGACCCCGTCCATGCACCCGAACACGACGTCGCAGGTCGAAACGGCCCTGAGCGCGTCCGGTCGGGACAGGTCGCAGGGAAAGGCCTCCACCCTCGCACCGAGCCCGAGGCGTTCGACGAAGGCCGCCAGAACCTCCACCTTCGGCCGACCCACGTCGGCGAGCGTCGTGTTGACGATGCGGTTGAGGTTCTTGTCCTCGACCAGGTCGGGGTCGACCAGCACGATCTCGCCGACGCCGAGGCGGGCGATCTGGTCGACGACCGGACCGCCGGTCCCGGAGCACCCCACGACCCCGACGCGGAGGTGCCGCATCGCCTCGAACGTCGCGCGTCCGAAGGCTTGGGCGTGCCGCCGCGCGAACTCGGGAACGGCCTGGGCAGCGTGAACGGGGGGCCGGTGGAAGCGGAGGTCATCGCCGACGACGCCGACGTGGTCGAGCGGCGCGTGCGTGCCGTCCTCGCCATGGGCCCGGGCGATCATCGTCCCGTCCGGGACCATCACCGCGCTGAGGTGCGGCTGGCCGTCGTCGACCCAGGCATGGACCCCGCCGAACAGGTCGGCATCCGCGGCGTCGTCCACCTCGCTGAAGCGCAGGTCGCCGCCCGGATGGCTGTGGACCTTGGCCACGGCCATGCCGCGCTTCGCCGCCTCCGCGAGCAGGGGCTCCAGGTAGGCGGTCGGCCAAGTCACGCGCCTGTCGGTGCGCTCGCAGGCATGGTGCGGGATCGGGACGATCCGGTTCACGACGAATTTCGTCCGTCCGGGCGAGGCGGCGCGCCCGCAGAGCATCAGGGCGACCGCCTCGCGGCCGTCGCCGGGGAAGAGGTGGGCGCAAAGCGCGGCGTGTTGCGCGCCGGTCAGGGCGAGGGTGGTGCGCATGTCAGGCGGCCCCCACTTCCTTGGCGAGGCAATGCTCAACCAGCGCGAGGTGCGTGCCGATGTCGTCGACGTCCGGGCGCCAGGGGTTCTCGCCGGTGCGGTGACGCGACCAACCCTGCCAGTGCTTGCCCTCGAAGGTGTCCCCGACCAGGGCGCGGATCGGAACCCCGTCGGCCCGGGCGAGCGGGGGGTGGAAGTAGAACATGTCGATCTGAGTCGAGGGATACCCCGGCAGCAGGCGCAGCATCAGGTCCGCCTTGGCCGGGGCGTACCCGGTGCGGACGGGATAGTCGCGGACGACGACGCGGGTGGCGCCCGCCTCCTGGATCGCCTCCCAGCGGTGGCCGGCCGCGTCGAGCGTCTCCTCGTCGCCTTCGGGAAGCGCGAAATCCCGGCGGCGGGGGAGCGGCTGCTCCCCCTCCGTCTGGTCGAGCGGCAGGGTGACGAAGCGCTCCTCGCCGCTGTCGCTCACGTGCACGACCTCGTCGAGGCCGATGCGCTTCAACTGGGCGCCGACCTTCTGGAAAATCTTCCAGCGATCCGGGTGCGCCTTGCCCGCGATAACGAGCAGGTCTCGGCCGGTGAGGTCCGGCAGCGGGTTCTCGTAGCTCTTCTTGTCGATGCGGAAGCCGTAGACCTTGACCGCGCGGACGCCGTCCTCGTCCGTGCGGGGGGCGTCGTCGTCGTGGTGGCCGTGGTTCTCGTTGGTGTTCATCCCGTTGCCTTTCGATCATCCCGGGAAGCCATCCTTCCCGGCCCGTCGAGGGGTTGATCGAAAGGGGCCGGCCAAGCCGGAAACGGCCGGGCCAAGTTTTTTTCGGCCGCGGGCCGAGCAGTCTGTTAGGGGCTCCGGGCCGCGCTACCGGCCCCACGCCAGGGGTCGCCGCACCACCGCCGAGCCGCCGGGAAGGCCGGGGCAGGCGAAGTGATGCGGGCAGCGCGGGCAGCGGGATCCCACGCTCGGGGCGAACAGTCCCGCCCCGATGCCGGACATGTGAGCGACGACGGCGGCACGAAGCTCGTCCCGCTTCTTCGGCGGGATCTCCACCGGTTGCCGGCTGCCGCCGGTGAGATGCACCGCCTCGACCACAACGGGTTCGCCGAACGTCACCTCCGCCGCGGCATCCAGGACGATGTACTCGATCTCCTTCAGCAGCGCCGACGGTGCCTTCCTCGTCGCGACGCGGCGCACGACGAGGCGTCCGTCCGCGTTGCGGACCACGTCGTGCGCCCTGGAAAGGACGCTTCCTCCCGCAACGGCCAGGCTCAAGGCCTCGGGAGGCAGCCTGCCTTCCTCGTCACGCAGGCCGAGGAGGAACCGCAGCATCTCGTCCGCGATGGTCCTGTAAGCCTCGGCGTGCCCGTGGTCGACCGGGCCGTGCTCGGTCCAGGCCGCGGCGAAGGCCTCGCCGAAGCCCTCCGGCTCAGCGCGCCCGGCGTCGAAGTTGCGGTCGAGCCAACGGACCGTCTCCGCCACGGCGTTGTGCATCCGCATGTACGGCGTCTCGTCGCGGCGTCCGCCCAGGCCGAGCAGGTAGGTGTAGAGGAAGCGCAGCCCGCATTTCCCGTAGGAATCGAGGTGCTGGTGGTCGAGCGCGAACGGCGTCTCCCATGTGATGGGAACGGCGGCCGGGCCGGATGGCGGCGGAGGCGACGGGAGCCGGACGAGTGCGGGCGGCCGGCCCAGCGTGGCGGCGATCCGGGCGTTGTAGTCGGACGGGTTCCGCTTCTTGGTCCCGCCGGCCATCATGGTGGACCGGTAGAGGCGCAGGTCGTCTCGCGCGCGGGAGAGCAGGACGAAGAAGAGGCAGGCCTCCTGCTCTTCGTGGCCCGTCAGGCAGGCCTGCGGGCCGGTGAGGCCGTCGCTGCCCTCGATCAGCGCGTCCGGCGGCGGGCAAGGCGGCGGCTTGGCCGTTCGCGGCAGGCCCGTCTTGATCATGCCGGGCGCATGGACGAGCTGGAACTCCAAGCCCTTGCAGGCGTGGATCGTCATGATGCGCACCGCGTCCAGTTCGAGGGCGGCGTCCGGGACGTGCCTGAGCGATTTCTCCTCGCCGAGGACGACCAGCCTCTTGATCCGGCGGAGCGCCTCGAAGGTCGGGAACTGACCCTCGACCGGCAATGACCGCAGGAAGTTCAGGAATTGCCAGATCGCAATGCCCGCCATCCGTTCGGGCAGGGTACCTGAGGCCGCGATCCTCCGGCCGATGCCGAGCCGGTCCAGCACCAGCGCGCTCGCGATGCGCCACGGAGGCGTCCGATCCGCGAAGCCCCCGCAGACCTCTCGCAGGCGCCGCAGCGGCGCCGTCGCCGAGGGGCCGAGGCCGGGGATGGCGTCGGCGGCGGCCAGCCAGTCGAGGGGCGGCCCTGAAGCGTCCCTCAGATGGGCGGCGACCGCGGCGACGTCGCCGAGCTCCATCTCGAACCCCGGCATCGTGGCGACGCGGACGAGCGTTGCGGCGCGGGGATCGTGGAAGAGTGCGAGCAGGCAGAGCAGCTCCTTCACCTCCGGCCGTTCGAACAGCGGCCCGAGGTAGAGGACCGGTACGTCCCGGGCGATCAGGCCTGCGGCGAACTCCGCGAGGCGGTCGTTGGTCGTGCACAGGACCGCCTGTTCGCGGTAGTCCACCCCCGCAGCCTTCGCCTGCGCCGCGGAGGCGGCCACCAGCGCGACCTCGTCGTCGGGGGTGCCGGCGTCGTGCAGCACCGGTTTGAGGCCGGACGCCCCCCTGTCGGGGGCTAGGCCGAGCGCGCCGAGCGGGCGGAAGGCGTCGACGCTCGCGGCGAAGCTCGTGAAGGTGTCGATGATCTCCTTGCGCGACCGGTAGTTGACGTCGAGCGCCCCGAGGGTCGCCCCGGGATAGTGCGCCCGGAACGCGGCCATGCTGGCCGAGGTGGCGCCCCGGAACCGGTAGATCGATTGGCGGGCGTCGCCGACGACCCACAGCCGCTCGCCCTCGTCGGCCGCCAGCGCCCGGATCAAGCGCACGGTGGCGAGGTTGACGTCCTGGTACTCGTCGACGAGCAGGTGGCGATGGCGGAGCGACAGCGCCTTGGCCACGTCGGGATGCTCGGCCGCAAGTCGCACGGGCCTCATGACGAGGTCACCGAAATCGAGGGCATCGGCCTCCGAGAGCAGCCTCTCGTAAGCCTCGTAGACGATGGCTTCCTCATGCGCCCGCGCCGCCCTCAGGCGCGTCGCGTCGTCCGTGGCGGCACGCTGCATCGCATCGGCCAATTCACGGTAGCGCACGTGGTCGACGAGTTCGTCCTTGGCGCGGGAAATGGCCGAGAGGATGTTCGAGAGATCCTGCACCGGGTCCCAGAGGTCCCGGTAATGCGCCAGCGGCAGGCTCGCCAGAACCCCCTCCAGCATCGTGATGGCCGTGGGCTTGTCGACGAGCTTCGGGCTCGCGCTTCGTCCGAGGCGTTCGTGGAAGCGGCGGATCACGTCCAGCCCGAACGCGTGGAAGGTGCCCGTCCAGACCGAGGCGGCCGCCTCGGGCCGCGACAGGGCGAGCCGATCCATCAGCTCGGCCGCCGCCTTGTTCGAGAAGGTCAGGACGAGGATTCCGTTCGGGTCGATCCCCTCGTCGACGAGGCTCTCGATCCTTCTGACCAACGTGCGGGTCTTGCCCGTCCCGGGCCCCGCCTGGAGCAGGTAGGGGCCGCCACGATGGGCGACCGCCGCATCCTGGCTCGGGTCCGGCCGCATCGTGGCCGCGGGGGCGGGGGCGGCGTCCGGCACGACGGGAAGCAGTAGCGCGTCCAGCAGTTGCTGGGTCACCACGTCCGGGCAGATGCCGAGCCGCCCGGCGATGTCGGCGACGCTCATCCCGTCTTGGTGATGGCGACGCGCGACGGCTCGCGGCAGCACCAGTTCGCGCGCGAACAGGTCGGCCTGGACCTCGCGGCGCTCCCCACGCCCGTAGTCGGCCAGCCGCTCGACGGCGCTGCCGCTCTCGGAGGATCGGCTCGGGTCGGTATGCGTGGTGACGACGGGAGCGGTCCCGCCGTGCATCACCACGTGCCCGAGCTCATGTCCGAGCAGGAGCGCATCGCCTCCGGGAGTGCCCGTCTCGCCGTACAGGATGCCCTTCGACTTCGGGTCGAGCCGTGCCCGGCCTCCGTTCAGGGAGACGTCGCCCGCGTGGACGGGCTGGTGCCAGAGGCCGTGGCCCTCGATGGCCCGCACTGCAAGGTCGAACGGCTGCCAGGGATCGGCTCCCTCGGCGACCATCTCGGCATGGATGCGGGCGGCCTGCTTCCGCCCCGCCTCAATCGGATCCACGTTCGGCCTCTGCCATCGCGAGCAGACGCCGCCGTTGATCCGCCGTCAGGCCCGAGTTCGCCACCGCCTCTTCGAAAGTCTGCTTCACGCCGACCTCCGGCTTGCCGTCGGCCTTGGCCATCGTTCCGGCCGGCATGGATGCGGGGCGCTCCAACAGGGCGATGACCGTGTCGACGCCATGCCCGACCTCGTCCGCGATGTCCCTGGCCAGCGCCTTGGGGAAGGACGCGGCCTCGATAAGGCCATCCCGGACCTTGATCAGGAAGGCGGGTGTCACTCCGAGCCGGGCCGCGAGCCGTGGGAATGACGGGCCGGCGAAGCCCGCGAAGACGTCCGGCGAAGGCTCGACCACCGCGCCGGCCCGGGACTTCGCCGGGGGGCTGGCGATGCCTGCCTGGAAGCGAGCCCATGCCGACGACACGGTGCGCGCCGTCGCGGCGTCAGCCGCGGGGACCGGCCGCGAGGGTTCCAGCACCAACTCGACCGCAAGGTCGGTGAGCTCGCGGCGGAGGTCCGGGTACTCCTTCGTAAAGGCCTCCAACCGCTTCGGGGTGGGTTCGCCTTCCGCCGCGAAGGTCAGGAGGATTTCCTGCGCGCGGTGCGAGGGGCTGGTCGTCATCGTCTCTCTCCGAGTTCCCGACGCAGCGTCTCGTACGCATTCCTGAGGCGATAACGTACCGCCCGGTCCGAGACGCCGCAAAGCTTCGCTATGGTCTCCGTGTCCCCTCCCTCGATGCGGTGGCCTTCGAGGAAGAGGGCTACGGCTTCCCGCTGAAGGGGTGGCAGACGGTCGATCGCGCGAAGCAGCTCGTTCCGGAAATGTTCTTTTTCCTGTTCGGACCCGTCGGCGGCGAAGGCTTGGCTGATACGGTTCGTCAGGGCCGGGACGGCATCACCTTCACCGTCGCCCATGTCTTCGATGTGGTCGGTCCCCTCCGCCCGGCTTTCGGAACGCCGCAGCACGCCGATGCGCAAGGCGGTCATGGCGCGGGCGAACCGCACCTCGAAGAAATCCAGCTTGATGCCCGGAGACTGCCTGTCCTCGACGAGGAGATCGACGAGGCGGTTGACGACCTCGGTCCGCAACTCCTCCGCGTCGTAGCGGCGGCTGGTCCGGATCGAGCCCTTCAGGGAGCGCTCGACCCTCTCGATCAACACCTCGAACAGTCTCTGGAAACGGGTGTCCGTGTTGTCGTGGCGTGTCGAACGCAGCAGATGGACCAAGCATTCGCTCTCGACGTAGCCGGGCGCCTTGGGGTCCTCCGCCCGTGCCTCACGCACGATCCCATCCAGGTCGAGGGCGGCCAATCGGTCGAGGGCGGCTTCTATCGAAGGGGGGCGCACATACGACTCTCCCTTCTTGGTTCGTCGGTTGAGCGGGGGAGCCATCGCGAAGTCGGGATCAAGCCATGGAAACGGGGATCACCCAGCTCACGTGGCCACTTAGAGTGGCCGAAATTCGGCAGCGCCGACACGGTTGTGCAATGGCTTGGGGATCTTGCGCGCCGCCATGAACTCAATCGCCTTGGGATGTCGAGGAGCGGCATACCCGCTCCGGCGGGGACCGCGGGTTCGAGACGGCGGGCCTCGCATCGTCGGCACAAGACTCAGCCGATGATGGGCGCTCAAGGTGTCGCGGGCCGGCTCGGCGGAGTAGTCGCTTCCCCCATCCACATCAGGCTCATCCGAGGCGCGGGGGCACGGCGGCAACTCTCTTCCCCGAGCGCGACCGTGAGGCGTCCGCCTCATGCACGGGAGGGCGCAAACCGGCGCCCTCCCGACACGCGGTATCCTACCGTCGCGGACTTGGCTCCCGCGGACCGCCGAGGGTGTGGACCCAAGGCCTTTCGGGTGGGCGCCGCGCCTTGGAGCCAACCAGCCTTTTGCGCTCCGACGGCGGCGGCAGGACCTTGACCGACGGGGGCCCGAAGAAGGCGAGTTGGACAGCCAGGGACGTGCCCATGGCGAGCTCCTGGTCGACCGCCGCCAGACGGAAGGTCCGCCCCGCCACCATCGCTTCGATCTGGCGCAGGTCGACGGGGTCGACCACTGCGGCGACCTCGAAACGGCCGCCGGAATCCTCGCCATCCAGGAACTCGATCCACTCGTCGGACCGGTAGGCGAGGCCGACGACCATCAGGTCGGCCCCGGCAATCTTCGTCGGCGGATACAAGGGTTCGGGCACCCCCGGGCCGACGGCCGACGCGCCCGCGTCACCGGGCGTCTCCCGCGCTTCGCGTGCGGGATCTCGATCATGCTTCGTGTTCAATGACAGCTCCGCGCTGGCGACGCACAGCCGGTCGATGCCTGGCGGCTGGCGTCGTTCGAGCCGGAGCGGAACGGGGACTCTTGCCAAGGGCGGTGGGAGATGCGAATCCACTGCCCATGCGCCGAAGCGCCCGTTTCCGCCCTCGGCGGTTCGGGGTTGCTGACCGGGGTGCCTTTGGCCTCGTGAGGGCGCACCCCGGTCG
The DNA here is from genome assembly GCF_040270385.1 of Methylorubrum podarium. Lineage (NCBI taxonomy): Bacteria > Pseudomonadati > Pseudomonadota > Alphaproteobacteria > Hyphomicrobiales > Methylobacteriaceae > Methylorubrum > Methylorubrum podarium. The sequence continues at coordinate 40,216 of NZ_JBELQE010000037.1, forward strand.
ATGGATCGCAAGGAGGCGTGTGTGGGCGGCTACCCGCACACGCCTACCTGCGCGACGGCGGTTCCGGAACTTTCATTCCCTTACTCCTGGTCGGCTCGGGCCGACGCGGCCCGGGCAGCGCCTTGTACCGCGAGCACGGCCCTGGGAGTCAAGTCTGACCACCGCCTTTTACTGCAGGATCGGCCTGCGATCTGGCATGATCGCGAGATGATGCTCGATTGAAGCAGGATATCAGAGTGGCGTCGAAGCATTCCAAGGATTGAATAGCCTATTCTTTCGGATTTGATCTTGAAATATGAAAAAGCTCAATCCAGGCAGTCACTTATACAGAATGCCCGATCAAAGAGGCGACGGAAGGAGCAACGACGCAATCCTTGCCCCTGCTCCGGCAATCCTTCGCTGGCGGGTGGAGGAAACCGCGGGCAGGCTTGGCACCGCCGCGCCGACCTCAAGGGCGATCCGCGTGTCGGAAGCGGGGCGGCCCATGGTGCGCGATGTGGGTTGAGTCGGCCGCCGGTCCCATCCGGCCCAAGTATCGAGGCGGCCTGGGCGACGGTGGTACATAGCCGTCTCCGGAGCGGCCGGTGCCGCGCGAAAGCGTCATGTCCGGGTGGATGCCGGGCCCGCGCTTAGCCCTGCGGGCCGTCGACCGGGGGCATGCCTTCCCCGAGCGGGGATATTTTTTCCGCCTGGTGGTTGCCGGACACCGTCCCGGTAATGGCCGACGCAATATCTCCGCTTTCCCACCCCTTAGTACCGCACCGGAGCAATCCAGAGCAAAAGGGGGCCGCCAATACAATGGCGGCCCTTGGCCTTTGCGACCGACGCAGATCACTCCTTCCGCGCCTGCGCCCGATTACCTCGGGGACGATGGCAGCAAGGCGGCACCAGGAAAAGCCTTTGATGACCTCCTGGGCGAAGCCGCGGAGTGGGCAAAGAAGGAGCACAGCCCCTGATTTTATATTAGGATCGCCTAAATAAGATAAGGCTGACATTCTGGGATACGGACCGATGGACGTAGCGACTCCGACCGACCTGATGCGCCTGCAGGACAAGGCCGCCGACGCGGCCCGCCTGCTCCGCCTCCTCGCCAACGAGAAGCGGTTGCTCATCCTGTGCCTGCTGGTCGCCCGCGGCGAGATGGACGTGACCAGCCTCGCCGGGGAGGTCGAGCTCAGCCAATCGGCCCTGTCGCAGCACCTCGCCAAGCTGCGCGAGGATGGGTTGGTCGCGTTCCGGCGCGAGAGCCAGACGATCCACTACCGCCTTGAGGACCCCAGGGCCGCGCGGGTGCTGGCGACCCTCAAGGACATCTTCTGCCCGGAGCTCGGCTGACCGGTCTCAGCCCGGGAGGATCTCCGCCTCAAGCCCCGGGCGATCCGTCCGGTTGCGCAGCCGCAGGCTCAGGCCACTCCGGCGGGACGCCATCTCGGCGATGGCGAGGCCGAGACCGCTACCCGTCTCGCTCTTGTGTCGCCCACGGAAGAACCGTGTCGTGACGTGGGGCAGTTCCTCCTCCGGAATGCCCGGTCCCTCGTCGCGAACGACGATGCCCTCGCCATGCGGCCGCGCGCCCCAAGCCACCGTGCCGGTCACCATGTGCTGCACGGCGTTCTCGTGCAGATTTCGGACTGCGAGGCGCAGGCCTTCCGGGTCGGCCAGCAGCGTGTAGCCCCGTAGCCCCGGATCGATTTGGGTCCGGACCCCGGGAGGCGTCCGCATCCCCTCCACGGTCTCCGTCACCAGTGCGCCGACGTCGACCTCCGCCAGGGAGGGCGCCTCCCCTGCGGCATCGAGCTGGGCGGCGTCGAGCAACTGGCGGACGAGGCGCGTGGTCCGGTCGACGGCCGCAAGGATCTGTCTCAGCGCCGCCTTCGCCACGTCCGGGTCGGTGGCGGCCATGGCGACCTGGGCCTGGACCTTGAGGCCGGCGAGCGGTGTTCGCAGTTCATGCGCGGCGAAGGCCGTCACTTCCCGTTCGTGCCGGCGGGCCGATTCGACCTTGAGGAACAGCCCGTTCAGGGCGTCTGCCAGGGGACGCACCTCCGCCGGCGTCCGATTTGTGTCGATCGCACTCATGTCGTCGGCGCCGCGACCCGCGAGGTCCCGCGCCATCAGCCGCAAGGGACGCAAGCCCCGACCGAGGCTCGCCCAGATCAGCATGCCGAGCAACGGAACCATCAGGATGGCGGGTGTGACCAGGCCCATGATGAGGTCAGTGACGAGGCGCTCGCGGAGGCCAAGACGATCACCCACCATGACCCGCACACCTCTCTCGGCATCCTCCACGGTGAACACCCGCCAGGTCTCGCCGTCGACCTCGCGCTGCGAGAAGCCGGCCGGCGCGTCGGTCAGGCGGCGCTCCGGGGCCCCGGTCGACCGCGCTACCATGCGCCCGTCGAGCGACCAGATCTGGCAAGAAAGCTGCCGCTCGTAGGCCGTCGGGGCCGGGAAGGTTCGGGGTGCCCCGTCCGGGCCAGCGCTCCCAACCGCACCCACCAGGGAACTGACCATGCGGGCGGCTTCCTGCAGGCGGTTGTCGAGGACCTGCTCCACCTCGCGCTTCGAGCCGAGATAGATCCAGGCGACCGCGCTGAGCCAGATCAGGCCGGTGGCGAGGACGAGGATGGCGAAAAGCCTGACGCGTAGCGACCTCATGCGAGTGCCCTCATCCGGTATCCGAGACCTCGGACCGTCTCGATGGCGTGCTTGCCGATCTTGGCACGCAGGTTGTGCACGTGGACCTCGACCGCGTTGCTCTCGACCTCCTCCTGCCAGCCGTAGAGCCGCTCCTCCAGTTCGACCTTGGAGCGAAGCACGTTAGGTCGTTCCATGAGGGCCGCCAGAACCATGACCTCGCGCCGGGAGACGGCGACCGGCACACCGTCGACGGTGACGGCAAGGCTGCCGGGGTCGAGCCGAATTCCGCCGTGCTCCAGGAGCGCGGCGGCCCGACCCGAGGCCCTCCGGACGACGGCACGGATGCGGGCGGAGAGCTCGTCGAGGTCGAAGGGCTTGCCGAGGTAGTCGTCGGCGCCATCGTCGAGCCCGGCGATCCGGTCGGTCACGGCGTCCCGGGCCGTCAGCAGGACGACCGGCGTCCGGTCGTTCCGGCGGCGAAGCCCCCGCAACACGTCGAGGCCGGAGCCGTCGGGCAGCATCAGGTCGAGCACGATGGCCGAGAACGCGCTCGTGGCGAGCGCCGCCTCGGCGTCGGCGCAGGTTGCGACGCAATCGACCGTCGCCCCGCCCAGGCCCAAACCAGCCCTGAGACCGTCCGACAGGATGGTGTCGTCCTCGACGACGAGGATGCGCATGCGTGTCTCCCTTTACGGCCCCCATCCTCCGGGCCCCGCTTAAGCCTGGCTTAAGCTGCGTTTCCGACCCGCGGCGGGCCGATCCGATCCCGGACCCTGCCCATGCCGAACGTTTTCACCCACCTTATCCTCGCTGCCCTGCTCTGGACCGGCTCCTCGCTGTGGTCACCGGGGCAGTGCCGCGAGCCCGGTGCGCGGCCGACGCCCTTCACCGTCGATGCGGCTCGCGACCCAGACCTCTCGCTGCGCCTGCGATGGACCATCGCCCCCGGCACCTACCTCTACCGTGACAAGATCGCCGCCACCGACGCGAGCGGCAGGGAGCTTCCTGTCAGCACCCAGCTCGGCGAGACCAAGGATGACCCCAACTTCGGGCCGACGGAAGTCTATCACGGCGCGACGGAGGCCATCGTGCCGGGTGCGGCTCTCGCGGGGGTGCGCGAGGTGCGCGTCACCTATCAAGGCTGTGCCGAGAAGGGCATCTGCTACCCGCCGATCAGCAAGGTCATCGAGGTGCCCGCGCCAGGTCCGCAGGCGACCGCCGCGACGCCGGCAACGGACGCGCAGGCCGAGCCCGCGAGCGGCCTGCTCTCGGGCCATCTCGCGGGCGTCCTGGCGACCTTCCTCGGGCTCGGCCTGCTCCTGGCCTTCACCCCGTGCCTGCTCCCGATGGTCCCGGTGCTGGCCGGCATGCTGGCCCGGTCCGGGGAGCGGCTCTCGGCCGGACGAGGTTTCGTACTCTCCGGCACATACGTGATCGCGATGGCGCTGGCCTACGGGACGCTCGGCGTGGCGGCGGCATGGTCCGGGCGCAACCTTCAAAACGCACTCCAGACTCCCGCCGCGCTTGGACTGCTCGCCGCAGCCTTCGCCGCCCTGGCCCTGTCGATGTTCGGCGTGTTCGACCTGGCGCTGCCGTCCGGCGTCGCCGGCCGGCTGTCACGCCTGAACGGAGGCAAGCTTGGCGCGCTCGGCGCCGCCGCTGTCATGGGCTTCACCTCCGCCCTGATCGTCGGGCCCTGCGTGACGCCGCCACTCGCCGCGGCCCTCCTCTATGTCGCCCAGACCGGCGACGTGGCGCGCGGCGCCGCCGCCCTGTTCGCGCTCGGCCTCGGCATGGGCCTGCCGCTGATCGCATTCGGGACGTTCGGGGCGGGTATCCTGCCGAAGTCAGGCCCTTGGCTGGTCGCGGCCAAGCAGGCCTTCGGCGTAGTCTTCCTCGCGTTGGCCATCACCATGGTTTCGCGCCTCGTGCCGTCCGAGGTCTCCCTCGTGCTCTGGGGCGCGCTGGCGATCGGCGTCGGCGTGTTCGTCGGGGCGTTCGACGTCCTCAGGGCGGGTGCCGCGGGCCGGCTAAGCAAGGTCGCCGGTATCGTTGCCGTGACCTACGGCTGCGCCCTCGTCGTCGGCGCCGCGGGCGGCGGGACCGACCCGCTCCGGCCGCTCGCAGGCTTCGGCCCGTCGCGAGCGGTTCACGTCGAGGAGAGCCGGTCTGTCTCCTCCGTCCCGGCTTTCGAGGCCGCCCTCGCGGCGGCCCGTGCCGCGGGCAAGCCGGTGCTCGTCGAGTTCGCCGCCGACTGGTGCAGCGTCTGCAAGACCAACGAACGGACGGTCCTGGCTGACCCCGGCATCCGGGCGAGGCTGAGGGCCGTCTCGGTCATCCGCGCCGACGTCACCCGCGACGACGACGCCACCCGCGCCCTGATGCGGCGCTTCGAGGTGGTCGGACCGCCGACCCTCATCCTGATGCGCCCCGACGGCGGCGAGGTCCGCGAGGCCCGCACCGAGGGCGAACTCACGGTCGAGGACCTGAAGCGCCGCCTCGCCCTCGTCGGCGCCTGAGCCCCCCTTTTCGACAAACCAAGTTTCACGGAGACCACCATGGACCGCAGGACCCTGCTCGCCCTTATGCCCGCCGTCGCGCTCGCGCCTGCCCTGTTGTCGCTGGCGCCCCCCATCGAGGAGGCCTTCGCCCAGGGCGTCGACCCCAACGCCATCCTCAACGACCCGGAGGTGCCGGTCTCGGGCAACCCGAAGGGCGACCTGACCATCGTCGCCTTCCTCGATTACAACTGCCCCTTCTGCAAGAAGGCCGAGCCCGACCTCATCCGTCTGGTGAAGGCGGACGGGCGCATCCGCCTCGTCCACAAGGACTGGCCGATCCTCGGCGACGCCTCCGTCTACGGCGCCCAACTCGCCCTCGCGGCGAAGTACCAGGGCCGCTACGACGAAGTGCACCGCGCGCTCATGGGGATTCCGGGCCGCAAGATCCCGAAGGAGCGGATGCTGGAGGCGGTGGCCGCCTCGGGCGTCGACGTCGCCCGCCTGGAAGAGGACCGGAAGGCGCACCAGGCCGAGATCGCGGCCCTGCTCCAGCGCAACCTCGACCAGGCGGACGCCCTGGGGCTCCAGGGAACGCCGGTCTTCCTGATTGGCCAACTCAAGGTCGCGGCGGCGCTCGATTACGACGGCTTCAGGCAGGCAGTCGCCCAGGCCCGAGCGCGGGGTCGCTCGTGATGCCGCGGCCCCTCCGCCTTACGACGTTGATCGCGCTCGCCTCGGCGCTCGGCGCCTGCTCGACCTCGCAGGGGGCTCCGGCCCCCGTCGCGGAAGCCCGGCCGCAGATCACCCCGGAGGTCTTGCGCCGGTACGCCGCCGTCACGGACGAACCCTTCCCGGTCGAGGCGGTCGACCCGCGCGACCTCAAGGCTCGCAACGTCCGCCAGTTGGTCGACTACCCGTCAAAGGAGCTGCCCGGCACCCTCGTCGTCGATCCATACAAACGCTTCCTCTTCCTCGTCATGGAGGGCGGCAAGGCGATGCGCTACGCGGTCGGGGTGGGCAAGGCCGGATTCGAGTTCACCGGCGAGGCGACCGTTGCCCGCAAGGCGTCCTGGCCGCGCTGGACGCCGACGCCCGACATGCTCCGGCGTGATCCGGAGCGGAACGGGCGCTGGGCCGGCGGCATGCCGGGCGGCGACAGGAACCCGCTCGGCGCCAGGGCGCTCTACCTGTTCAAGGACGGCAAGGACACGCTGTACCGTATCCACGGCACGACGGAACCATCGAGCATCGGCGAGGCGGTGTCCTCGGGATGCATCCGCATGCTGAACCAGGACGTGATCGACCTGCACCGGCGCGTCCCCACCGGCACGAAGGTGGTGGTGCTCGGGTCCCGAGGCACCGTCCACGCCGCACGGCCAAAAGCGCCGGAGACGACGGGCAGCCTCGGGAACGGCGCATCCTCCGGACCGAAGCCGGACGACGGCCTCGATCATGCGGGGCTCGACAACCTATCGCGCAGCGCGTCGGAAGCACCCGAGCCTCCGGCCTATGACGGGGAGGCGGACGATGACGGTCTTTAGGAGCCTGATGATCGCGGTCGTGCTTGCGACCCTGGGCGTAGGGGCCGCCCATGCCGGCCCGGAAGCGCCGGCCGGGTACTACGCCGACCAGAAGGTGGTCTACCACAACGACGGCGGCCCCGACGGAGCCGCCTACTTCAAGCGCCTGCTCGGCAATCTGCGCAACCACGTCGAGACCGTGGGCAAGACCCACGTTGAGATCCGCGTGGTGAGCCACGGCGACGGGGTCGGGCTCTTCCAGTCGGCCGCGAGCGACAGGGAGCTCGCCGCCCGTATCGATGCCCTCAAGGGGATGGGCGTTCGGTTCCTCGTCTGCGGCCATACCCTGCGCGAGCGGAAGATCGACCGCAACACGCTCTACGGCGTCACCGAGGACGAAGTGGTGCCGAGCGGTGTCGCCGAACTGGCGCGGCTGCAGGGCATGGGGTTCGCCTACATCCATCCCTGAGTTGGTCGAACGGGAGACGGCGAGCCTCCCGTCGGCATCGATGCCACGCCAACGATGGCGTCCGCCCAAAGGCGAAGGCGCCCGTGCGCCACCGCACCCCCTCTGCGCGTCCCAATCCAGGCCGTCGGTTTCACGCTTGCCATTCCATTAGATGATGCTAAATAAGAGTTATCTAATGTTCTGGTTTGGCAGGGGAGGACGTCCCTTGCGCCCCGCCGGGCATCCCCCGGACCACCGTTTGGGAGCGACCACCATGGACGGCTTCACGCCTGTCAGCGCCCTCGCCGGCGGTGCCTTGATCGGCACCTCCGCGGCCCTGTTCCTGCTCCTCAACGGACGGATCGCCGGCATCAGCGGCATTCTCGGCGGCCTCCTAACCCCGCCATCTCGCGAGACGGGCTGGCGCGCCGCCTTCGTGGCAGGACTCGTCCTGGCGCCGTTCGCCTACGCCGGCCTGGGTGGCAGCCTGCCGCCGCTGACGGTGGATGCCTCGTTCCCGCTGCTCGTGGTCGCCGGTCTGCTGGTCGGGTTCGGATCGCGCCTCGGTGCCGGCTGCACGAGCGGCCACGGTGTCTGCGGCATCGGCCGTGGCTCGCCCCGCTCCGTGGTCGCCACCGGCACCTTCATGGCCGTCGCCATCCTGACCGTCCTCGTCGTGCGCCATCTCGTCGGAGCCTGAGCCATGGCCAAGACCGCCTCCGCCTTCGCCGTCGGTCTCCTGTTCGGCCTCGGCCTCCTCGTCTCCGGCATGGCTGATCCGGCCAAGGTTCTCGCCTTCCTCGACGTGACCGGGCGCTGGGACCCGAGCCTCGCCTTCGTGATGGCTGGCGCCGTCGCGGTCTCGGCGACGGGCTATTTCGTGGCGCGGCGCCGTGGGCGGCCGTTGCTCGCCTCCCGGCTTGAGATCCCGACCCGGCGCGACCTCGACCCGCGCCTGATCGCCGGCGCCGCGGTGTTCGGTCTCGGCTGGGGCCTCGCCGGCCTGTGCCCGGGGCCCGCCCTCACCCTGCTGACGGTCGCACCGGCGCAAGCTGTGACCTTCGTCGTCGCCATGGTCGTCGGGATGCTGGCGTTTCACCTTCTTCCGGCGGCAGCCCCGAAGCCGGCGGTCCAGGGAGCCGACGCATGACGCCCGGCCTGCTGACATCCGGCCTCGCGGCCGGCTCGGGCGGGGTCGTCGGCCTGATCCTCGGTCTCGTCGGCGGGGGCGGCTCGATCCTGGCGGTCCCGCTCCTGACCTACGTCGTCGGCGTGTCCTCGCCACACGTGGCGATCGGCACCAGCGCCCTGGCGGTGTCGGTCAGCGCGGCCGGCAACCTCGTCCCGCAATGGCGGGCGGGGAACGTGAAGTGGCGCTGCGCGGCGGCATTCTCGGTCGCCGGCGTCCTCGGCGCGCTGGCCGGCTCGGTCGCTGCGAAGGCGGTCGACGGGCAGAGCCTCCTGGCCCTGTTCGGTGTCGTGATGCTCGTGGTCGGGGGCCTGATGCTGCGCAAGCGGCGCGGTGACGGCGACCCCGAGGTGCGCCTGACGAAGGCCAACGCCCCGGTACTCCTGCCCTGGCTGCTCGGCATCGGGTTCGCGGTCGGCCTGTTCTCCGGCTTCTTCGGCATCGGCGGGGGATTCCTCATCGTGCCGGGCCTGATGCTGGCGACGTCGATGCCGCTGCCGATGGCCATCGGCACCTCGCTGGTCGCGGTCAGCGCCTTCGGGGCGGCGACCGCCGCGAGCTACGCCGCCTCCGGCCTGATCGACTGGCCGTTGGCCGGCCTGTTCATCCTGGGAGGCGTGCTCGGCGGCCTCGCCGGCACGCGCCTCGGCCAGAGGCTCGCCGGGCGCAAGCGAGCCCTGACCGTCACCTTCGCCGGCCTCGTCATCCTGGTCGGCCTGTACGTCGTCGCCCGCGGAGCCCTGCCGCTCCTCGGCGCCAACACCTGAACCCGAAAAAGGAGGCGTTTCATGTCGGACCAGACCATCGCAGCCCTGCGCGGGCGTCCCATCGTGACCGGCTTCCATGACGAGCCGACCGGCAGCATCCAGTACGTCGTCGCCGATCCCGGGACGAAGCGCTGCGCCATCATCGACCCGGTGCTCGACTTCGATCCGAAGTCCGGCGCGACCGCGACCCGCTCCGCCGATGCCCTGCTCGCCCACATCGAGCGCGAGGGCTACGAGCTGGAGTGGATCCTCGACACCCATCCGCACGCCGACCACTTTTCGGCGGCCGGCTACCTGCACGACAAGACCGGCGTCCCGACCGCCATCGGCGAGAAGGTCGTCGACGTGCAGCGGCTTTGGAAGGGGCTCTACAACCTGCCCGACACGTTCCGGACGGACGGTTCGCAGTGGTCGCGGCTCTTCGCCGACGGCGAGCGCTTCCGGATCGGCGACCTCGACGTCGAGGTGATGTTCACGCCCGGCCACACCATGGCCTCCATCGCCTACCGGATCGGCGACGCCGCCTTCATCCACGACACGCTGTTCATGCCCGACAGCGGCTCGGCGCGGGCCGACTTCCCAGGCGGCAGCGCGCACGCGCTCTGGCGCAGCATCCAGCGCATCATGGCCCTGCCGGACGAGACACGGCTGTTCACTGGGCACGATTACCGCCCGGGCGGGCGCGAGGCGGCCTGGGAGAGCACGGTCGCCCGGCAGCGGGCCGAGAACCCGCACCTCGTCGAGGCCCCGACCGAGGAGGCGTTCGTCCGCATGCGCGAGGCACGCGACCGCGAACTGCCGATGCCCAAGCTCATCCTGCATTCCCTGCAGGTGAACATCCGAGGCGGCCGCCTGCCCGAGCCCGAGGCGAACGGCAAGCGTTACCTGAAGATCCCGCTGGACGCCCTCGACGGCGCGGCCTGGGGCGAGTGACGGAGGAAGCCATGACCATGAGAAGCGCGAAGGATTTGGTGGCGGAAGCCAACCGCGAGGTTGAGACCCTGTCGGCCGAGGAGGCGCTCGCACGCCTCGGCCAGCCCGACACGATGCTCGTCGACGTGCGCGAAGGCGAGGAATTGGCCAAGACCGGCAGGATCGCCGGCGCGGTCCATGTGCCCCGCGGCTTCCTGGAGTTCCAGGCCGACCCGGAGAGCCCGACCCACAAGGCCGAGCTCGGCGGCGGTAGGCGCCTGGTACTCTACTGCGCCTCCGGCAACCGGTCGGCCCTGGCCGCCAAGGTGCTCAACGACATGGGCCTCGGACCGGTCGCCCACGTTGCCGGGGGCTTTCCGGCACTGGTCAAGGCGGGGGCCTCGGTCGACCCCGCCTGAGGACCGTTCGGGCGGTCAAGCTCGGGGTTCCGCATCACAACGAATGCATCGTGCGGTCGTCGCACCTTACCCTCACTCGAAAAGGCATCCGACCGTGACCGACACCCCGCATGCCGCCGATCCAACGGCTTTGCCCAGCGGCGATTGCTCCAAGGCGGGCATCGCTGCCCATCTTACGGGTCCGTTGCGGGATTACTTCTCGGTTGCCGAGCACGCGGCCATCCCGGAGAGGCTCTCGCTCCTCGTCGAGCGGTTCGAGGCGTCGCTGGTCGCATCCGGCGAGCGTCTCGGGGTCACGTTCCGCGACGATCTCCTCCGGGCGCTGCCGATGCTTCGGACGTTCGCGATGTCCCTCTGCGCGAATGCGGCCCGCGCCGACGACCTCGTGCAGGAGATGATGGTCCGGGCATGGGCCAACCGGGAGAAGTTCGTGCCCGGCACCAACTTCACGGCCTGGAGCTTCACGATCCTGCGCAACCAGTTCTACACCGAGATGCGCAAGGCCAGGCGCGAGGTCGAGGACGCCGAGGGCGCGCACGCCGCGACGCTTACGGCGGCACCGGACCAGGACCACGTCGTGGCGCTCGGGGCCGTGATGAACCTCATCGGGACGCTGCCGCTCCCGCAACGCCAGGCGCTGCTGCTCGTGGGGGCCGAAGGCTTCACCTACGAAGAGGCGGCAGCCCGCCTCGGCTGCCAGGTAGGGACCGTCAAGAGCCGGGTGAGCCGCGCACGGAGCCAACTTGTCGCCAGCCTGACGCAGACTGTTCCGTCGCTGTGCGTCACGGGACGCTACGATTCTCACACGGCCGTTTGACAAGGCCTTTCAAGGGTGAACGAATCTAGGCTGATGTTGGACACGCTGCCTGCTTACCTTCTCCGGGCGGCGCTCGGCCTCGCCCTTGGAGCACTGCTCGGCACGGTCGCACGGCGGGGTCGCTTCTGCACGCTCGGCGCCATCGAGGATGCCGTCTACGCGCGTGACACCCGCCGCGCGCGTGCTTGGCTGCTGGCGATTGGCATCGCCATCCTCGGCACCCAACTTTTGGAAGCCGCTGCCGGTCTCGACCTCTCCCGGTCGATCTACACGGGGCCGCGCTTGGAATGGGGCGCGATGATCCTCGGCGGGGCGATGTTCGGCTTTGGGATGGCGCTCGTAGGGACCTGTAGCTTTGGGGCTCTCATTCGGCTCGGCGGGGGAGACCTACGAGCCCTCCTCGTCCTGCTTGTGCTCGGCCTCTCAGCCTATATGGCAATCAGCGGCGTGACGGCGCTCATGCGCGTGACGATTACTGAGCCGTTAAGCGTCGATCTCGGAAGCCAGCGCCTCGGCGCTCTCCTGCGGCTCGATCAGGCGGGCCGCATTGTCGTGAGCGTCGTGGTAGGCGTCGGCTTCTGTATCGCGGCGCTCACGAGCGGCGCCTTCCGGGAGACGAAGCGGCTGCTGGTCGGCGCTATCGTGATCGGATGTGTGATCGTCGCCGGATGGTGGGCCAACGGAAGCGCGGGCTTCGACGAGTTCGAGACCCAGGCGGTCGGCTCCTTCAGCTTCGCTCGACCTGTCGGCGATACGTTGCTCTACGCCATGCTCGCGAGCGGCACGAAGATCGATTTCGGCGTGGCCTCGGTCTTCGGCGTCCTGGTCGGATCTTTCGCGTCGGCACGCCAAGCGGGCGAATTCTATTGGGAAGCGCCCGACGATGCCCGGGAGGTGAAGCGCCACCTTCTCGGCGCGTTCCTAATGGGCACGGGCGGCGTCACTGCCCTCGGCTGCACCATCGGCCAGGGGTTGAGCGGTCTCTCGACGCTGTCGGTCGGCTCGATGCTCGCCCTCGGCGCGATCCTCGTCGGAGCCCGAGCGGGTCTCTACTTTCTCGTAGACCGACATACGTGAGGGGCTTCAAAGGTTACGGCGTACGTCCGTTGCAGAAGGCGCGGTGCAAGGCAGCGATGATTTCGCGAACCTCGGGCCGGGCCAGCGCATAGTAGATGTTCTTGCCGTCGCGGCGGGCCTCGACGAGATCGTCGGCCCGCAACCGCGCCAACTGCTGGGACACGGCGGGCTGGCGCAGGTTCAGCAGTTGCTCCAGTTCCGAGACTGAGCGCTCGCCCTCGACCAACAGGCAAAGGATAACAAGGCGCGCCTCGTGGCCGAGAGCCTTCAGCAGCTCGCTGGCATCACGTGCATTGGCCAGCAACAGTTCCAGGTCGAGGCTGCCCGGGGCCTCGGCGCTCGTCACCGGCTGCGCTTGCTGCAACGGCATCATCTCACCCTTTTCCTTGCCGTCTAAAACCCGTCACGGGGAAGCCGGTAGCTGTTTCAGCAACCGCTCGGCCCGCCCCCAGAAAAACTCCTCGCCCGGATAGCCCTCGATCCGGTCGACCTCGGCGCCGCCTTCGATGAGGACGAATGTCGGTGTGTAGAGGATCGGGCGCTTGAGCGTGAGTCCGGGAGGGATGCCTGCGTCGAGATCGACACGGCGCAACGGCGCCCGCTTCCCGATATCCGTCTTCGGATAGATCGGCCCGATCTCCTTGTCCCACACCTTGCACCACGGGCAGCCGCGCCGCTCGAATTTGACCATTTCGGCGGCCTCGACGGAGCAAGGCCATAGGGCGCCCCCCCAAGCCCCCGCCATGACTGCCCGCCTCGTTTCCCGCATCGACCTTCCCAAGCTCAAGACCATCACTTTGATATAGCAAAAATCGAATGTGTTCGAGTGGAAGCGACGTGGCCGCCGGGATTGTGATTGGCCCCGGAACAGCGGACTCAATCGCCCCTTCACCTCGCCTCCTCTCAAAGCCACAGCAGCAGCGGGTATCAGGGGCAACGGATTGCCAGATGCGGGAAATTCGCACTACACATGCACGAACAAGAATATTTGGAGGGGACGTCATGTCGACCCGGCGCCGGTTCCTTGCGGGTGCCCTCGCGCTTGGCCTGCCTTCCAAAGCCATGGCCCAGGCGATCCAGGGCGATGACGGTCTCTACCGGGAGCCCTGGTTCCTCGAAAGCTTCCTCGACCTGTCGGACGATCTGAGGGCGGCCCGGGACCACGGCAAACGTCTTGCCGTCCTTTGGGAGTTGAAGGGCTGTCCCTACTGCAAGCAGATCCACCTCGTGAACTTCGCGGATCGGGCGACGAGCACGTATATCCGCGAGCGTTTCGATATCCTGCAGTTGAACTTCATCGGTTCGCGCGAAGTCACCGATTTTGACGGGCAGACCCTTTCCGAAAAGGGCTTCGCGGAGAAATACGGGATCTACTCCACGCCGAGCATACAGTTTTTCCCGGCGGAAGAATCGACGCTCGCGGACAAGCCGCCTCAGCAGCGCGAGGTCCTGCGCCTTCGGGGTTATGTCGCGCCTGAGGAGTTCCGGCGAACCTTCGCCTTCGTGGCCGAGCGAGCCTACGAGCGTACGAACCTGCAGGACTACCTGCGCTCCCCGGAGGCGGCGCGGCGGGGCTAACAGTTCGGCCGCGATGATCGGTGGCCTCCTGATTAACGCTTGACTCGAAAGCGATAAGCGTCAAACTTGCAAATATTCGCATATGTCGATTGGTTCGCCCATCGGCAGTGCGTGCGGTTCGAAACGACCGCACCCGCCGCAATGACGGCGCACCGAGGAAACGCCAGATGCGTAGGCCGATCACAGCCTTTGCGCTCGCAGGACTTTGCGTCCTCGCGACCGCCGCCGGAGCCGAGACGGCTTCAACCGGGCTTGCACCGTTCAAGGTCGTGGCCGTCGACGGCAGCGACGCGATCCCCGAGCCGCTTACCGACAAGCCGGGGAATGCGGCGGCCGGCGCCAAGGTCGTGGTGAACCGCCGCCAGGGCAACTGCCTCGGCTGCCATCAGGTCTCTTCGCTGAGCACCGAGTCCTTTCACGGCGAGATCGGACCCTCCCTCGACGGCGTCGCCGAACGGTGGGACGCGGCGCATCTGCGCATGATCGTCGTCAACCCGAAGCACGTCTTCACCGAGGCGACCGTGATGCCTGCCTTCTACCGGATCGAGGGCCTTCATCGCGTGCGTCCCGAGTTCCAGGGCAAGCCGATCCTGACCGCGCAGCAGGTCGAGGACGTCGTCGCCTACCTCACGACCCTGAAGTGATCTCGCGGGCTGAAGGAGCCGCTTCCCATGACCTCTGCCAAGATCCCCGCATTGAACCGCCGCCAAGCCCTGGCCTTCGGCACCGGAGCCGTCGTGGCAACCGCCTTCGCCTTCCGCGCTGGACCGGCCCTGGCCGCGAAGCCTGCGACCGATGAGGCCATCAAGGCCTTCACCCGCGGCAAGGAGCCCGTGAGGGGCAAGGTCAAGCTCGAACTCCCCGAGATCGCCGAGAACGGCAACACCGTACCGATGACGGTGAGCGTCGACGTGCCGATGACGCCGGAGAGCTATGTCGAGGAGGTGATGATCGTTGCCGAGGGCAATCCGAACCCCGGCGTCATCAGCTTCCACTTCACGCCGTCGAGCGTCGCCGAGGCGAACACGCGCATCCGTCTTGCCGAGACGCAGAACGTCATCGCGGTCGCCCGCATGAACGACGGCTCGGTCTTCAGCGACGTCCGCCAGGTGAAGGTCACCATCGGCGGCTGCGGCGGCTAACCCACACGCAACAGCATCGAACGAGGACGGGAGGACCACATGGCCGACGTGAAGCCGCGGATCAAACTGGACAAGAAGGATGTCGCAAAGGGAGACATCATCGAGGTGAAGACGCTCGTCTCACACACGATGGAATCCGGCCAGCGCAAGGACAAGGACGGGAAGACGATCCCGCGCAAGATCCTGAATAAGTTCACCTGCGACCTGAATGGCAAGACGATCTTCAGCGCCGACATAGAGAGCGCGGTCTCCGCCAACCCCTACTTCCAGTTCAAGATCAGACCCGAGGAAACCGGCACGCTGACCTTCACTTGGATCGATGACGACGGGTCGAAGACCCAGGCCACCGAGCAGATCAAGGTCGCCTGACGCGCGCCCGGGGCCGATTGCCCCGGAGCGCCTCCCCCGCCGCGCCGGAGCCCTCGCAATGGTCCGCCCCATTCCCTTTGCCGTCACCGCGCTCGCGCTCGTCGCGCTGGCCGTCGCACCCCATGCGCAGGACATGCCCTCCGCGCCCGCCGCTAAGGAAGGGTCCGAGCGTCCGGCCTGGCAGGCGCACGGCCTCAAGGTCCAGAACCCGAATTCCCCGTTTGATGAAGTTGTCTCCGGCCTGTATTTCCGCTCCAAGGAAACGCAGGACATGCAGGCCGACGACTTCAACAATCCGGGCTTCCTCGCCGTGGAGCAGGGAGAGGAACTCTGGTCGAAGGTCGATGGCGCGGCGGGAAAGTCCTGTGCGAGCTGCCACAACGAGGCATCGACCTCGATGAAGGGCGTCGCGGCGGCCTATCCGAAGTGGAACGAGAAGCTCGGCAAGCCGGTCAATCTGGAGCAGCGGATCAACATCTGCCGCAGCGGCGCCCTGAAAGCCGAGCCCTGGGCCTTCGGCTCGTCCGAACTTACGGCCATGACCACCTACGTCCGTAACCAGTCCCGCGGGATGCCGGTCGCCGTGAAGGTGGACGGGCCCATGACGCCCTGGTTCGAGCGAGGACAATCGCTCTACTACCAGCGGAACGGCCAACTCGATCTCGCTTGCGCGAGCTGCCACGAGAAGAACCACGGCAAGTATCTCCGGGCCGACTTCCTCAGCCAGGGGCAGAGCAACGGATTCCCCGTCTACCGCCTGCGCGACCAGCGGCTGGTGCCGCTCCACGAGCGCATGGAAGGTTGCATGCAGGACGTCCGGGCCACCCCCTACAAGCCGCTCTCCGACGAGTTCCTCGCCCTGGAGACCTACGTCGCGTGGCGCGGCCTCGGCCTTCCGGTCGAGACGCCCGCCGTGCGCAACTGAGGGCCTGATCCTGCCATGACCTCACGCCGCGACTTCCTGCAGATCGCCGCCGCCACCGCGGCCCTGGTGCCGACGGGCTGGACCCGCGCCTTCGCCCAGCAGCGCCTGACCCAGGACGACCTCCTGGCCTTCGAGCCGATGGGCAACGTCACCCTGGTCCATCTCACCGACATCCACGCGCAGTTGCGGCCCGTGCTGTTCCGCGAGCCCTCGACCAACCTCGGGATGGGCGAGGCGCGCGGTCAGGTCCCCCACGTCACCGGACGCGCCTACCTCGACCTCTACGGCATCCCCGGCGGCTCGCCGCTGGCCTATGCGCTCACGCCGGAGGACTACGTCGCGCTGGCCCGCAGCTATGGCCGGATGGGCGGCCTCGACCGGATCGCCACGGTGCTCGACGCGATCCGCGCCGAGCGAGGCGACAAGGTGCTGTTCCTGGACGGCGGCGACACTTGGCAGAACAGCTACACCTCGATGGTGAGCAAGGGCCAGGACATGGTCGACTGCATGGCGCTGCTGAAGCCCGACGCCATGACGGGCCACTGGGAGTTCACCCTCGGCACCGAACGGGTTAAGGAGATCGTGGACGGGCTCGGCTGCCCGTTCCTGGGCCAGAACGTTCGCGACGCCGAATGGAACGAGCCGGCCTTCGAGGCCACGAAGATGTTCGAGCGCGGCGGCGCGAAGGTCGCGGTGATCGGGCAGGCCTTTCCCTACACGCCCATCGCCAACCCTCGCTGGATGATCCCCGGCTGGTCCTTCGGCATCCGCGAGGAGGACGTGCAAGCGAGCGTCGACAAGGCCCGGAAGGAGGGCGCCGACCTCGTCGTGCTGCTCTCCCACAACGGCTTCGACGTGGACCGCAAGCTCGCCTCGCGGGTGAAGGGAATCGACGTCGTACTCACCGGACACACGCACGACGCGCTGCCTCAGGCGGTAAAGGTCGGCAACACCCTACTCATCGCCTCGGGCAGCCACGGCAAGTTCCTCACCCGCGTCGACCTCGACGTGCGGGACGGGGCCGTGAAGGGCTACCGTTCGAAGCTCATCCCGATCTTCTCCGATATCATCGCCCCAGAGAAGACGATGGCGGCCAAGATCCGGTCGATCCGTGCGCCCCACGAGGCGATGCTGAAGGAGGAACTCGGCCGGACCGAGGCCCTGCTCTACCGGCGGGGCAACTTCAACGGCACGCTCGACGACATGATCTGCGATGCGCTCCTGTCCGAGCGAGAGGCTGAGATTGCCCTCTCGCCCGGCTTCCGCTGGGGCACGACCCTCCTGCCCGGCCAGTCGATAACCCGCGAGGACGTCTACAACGCCACCGCCATCACCTACCCGGCGGCTTATCGGATGCCGATGACCGGCGCCCGGCTGAAGGAGGTGCTGGAGGACGTGGCCGACAACCTCTTCAACGCCGATCCGTACTACCAGCAAGGTGGCGACATGGTGCGGGTGGGCGGCGTGTCCTACGCCATCGACGTCGCTCGCCCGGCCGGCAGCCGCATCTCAGACCTCACCCTCCTGCGCACCGGCAAACCCATCGAGGCTGGCACCAGCTACACCGTGGCAGGATGGGCGAGCGTCAACGAGGGCACCGACGGCCCGCCGATCTGGGACGTCGTCTCCTCGCACATCAAGGCCAAGGGAACGGTGAACCCGACGCCCGCGCAGGTCACCGTCCGTGGCGCCTAGTCGTCTCCAATATATTCACACATTGCTATACTTGAAACAGTTCGGAGAGGCCGATGTCTGAACCGAAGCCGCGCCCCGATCCGTCCGGGCCAACCTCTCGAAGATCCTTCCTGCGCACCGGCCTCGCCCTCGGCGGAGCGGTCGGCACGGGGGCTTTTGCGGGCCGCGCAGCCGCCGCGCCGGACGCGAAGAACCTTCCGCCGAGCGTACCGGAATGGTCGCAGTCGCTCGGTGAGGGTGTCGTCAGCCGGCCCTACGGCCGCCCGTCGAAGTTCGAGGTGGACGTGATCCGCCGCGACGTCGAATGGCTGACCGCCTCGCGCCAGAGTTCGGTCAGCTTCACGCCGCTGCACCAGCTGGAGGGAATCATCACCCCGAACGGCCTGGGCTTCGAGCGCCACCATGGCGGCATCGCCGAGATCGATCCGTCCGAGCATCGGTTGATGATCCACGGCCTCGTCGAGAAGCCGCTGATGCTGACGCTGGAGGACATCAAGCGCTTCCCCCGCGTCAACCGGATCGCGTTCCTCGAATGCGCGGCCAATTCCGGCATGGAGTGGAAGGGCGCGCAGCTCAACGGCTGTCAGTTCACCCACGGCATGATCCACTGCGTCATGTACACGGGCGTCCCGCTCAAGCGCTTGCTCGAAGAAGCCGGTCTCAAGACCAACGCCAAGTGGCTGTTGCCGGAGGGCGCCGACGCCGCGGCGATGACCCGCTCCGTGCCGATCGAGAAAGCGTTCGACGACGCCATCGTCGCCTACGCCATGAACGGAGAGGCGCTCTATCCCGAGCACGGCTATCCGCTCCGCCTCGTCCTGCCGGGATGGCAAGGCAACATGTGGGTGAAGTGGCTGCGCCGGATCAAGGTCGGCGACGAGCCCTGGCACACCCGCGAGGAGACGTCGAAGTACACGGCACTCATGCCGGACGGTCAGGCGCGGCGCTTCACCTGGGCCATGGACGCGAAGTCCGTCATCACCAATCCGAGTCCGCAGGCGCCCATCCACGGTAAGGGCTTCACCGTGCTTTCGGGCTTGGCGTGGTCGGGGCGGGGCGCGATCAAGGGCGTGGACGTCTCGCTCGATGGCGGCCGCAACTGGCGGGCCGCGCGGCTCGACGGGCCGGTCCTCGATAAGGCGCTGACGCGTTTCTATTATGAGTTCGACTGGAACGGCGATCCGCTGCTGATCCAGTCCCGCGCCATGGACGAGACCGGCTACGTCCAGCCGACCAAGGCGGCCCTGCGCCAACACCGCGGCCTGAACTCGATCTACCACAACAACGGCATCCAGACCTGGCACGTGCTGCCCAGCGGGGAGATCGAGAATGTCGAGGTCGCGTAACCGTCTTTCGGCCGCCCTTGCGACCGTCCTCCTCGCGGCCACGCCGGTGGCGGCGGAGCGTCTGAACATCGGCCGCGTCGCGACGCCGGAGGAGATCAAGGGCTGGGACATTGACGTGCGGCCGGACGGCCAGGGGCTTCCTGTCGGCAAGGGAACCGCGGCGCTCGGCGAGACGGTCTTCCAGGAGCGCTGCGCCAGCTGCCATGGCGAGTTCGGCGAGGGCGCGGGACGGTGGCCGGAGCTCGCCGGTGGGTCCGGCACGTTGAAGTCCGACAGTCCGGTTAAGACCATCGGGTCCTACTGGCCCTACGCCTCGACCGTCTTCGATTTCATTCACCGGGCAATGCCGTTCGGCGCGGCACAGACCCTCACGCCGGACGAGACATACTCGGTCACCGCCTATCTCCTCTATCTCAACGACATTCTGAAGGATCAGGACTTCGAGCTGAACGAGAAGAACCTCGCCAGCATCCGCCTGCCTAACGAGAAAAACTTCTTCATGGACGACCGCGAGACGGCGGAGAAGGAGTTCTGGACGGCCAAGCCCTGCATGACGAACTGCCTGCCGAAGGAAGCGTCCATCACGAGCCGCGCTCGCATCCTCGACGTGACGCCAGACAAGGCTGCCGAACCCGCGAAGAAGGCCCCGCCGGTCCAATGACGAGCCGTCCCAACTCCGCGGGAACGCGCTGCGACAGGCGGTTGTTCTTGGGTGGCCTCGCAGCGGGCTTCGCGGGCGCGTGGCCCGTCCGCCGCGCTTCGGCGAACCAGACAGCGGCGCTCAGGGTCGGCGCCGCCTCCGTGGAGACGGCGAACGACGGCACGCTGTCCTCCTCCCTCGCCTTCATGCTGCCCGACACGCCGCGCGCGGAAGTTGAAGCCGTCTTTAAGGCCGAGGGTCAGCCCGCGGAGGCCACCCCGATTCCGACGAACCCGAGCCTCGTTCGGATCGGCTCGGAAGTCATTCTGATCGATGCCGGCTCGGGCAACTCGTTCCAGCCCACGGCCGGCAAGCTCGGCGAGACGCTGGAGAGCCGGAACATCTCACGTGAGGCGATCACCCAGGTGGTGTTCACGCACGCCCATCCCGATCATCTCTGGGGCGCGGTCGATGATTTCGACGACAGCGAACGGTTTCCCAATGCCCGCTACGTCGTGCCGGCCGCGGAATGGGATTTCTGGACCCGCGAGGATGTCGAGACCCGCGTACCGGATTGGCTTAAGGGCCTCTCCGTAGGCTCGCGACGGACCCTGCGACGCCTTGAGGCGAAGGTGGAGCGCCGTAAGCCCGGCGAAAGCATCGCTCCCGGCCTCACCTACGTCGCGACGCCGGGGCATACGCCCGGTCACGCCTCCGTCCTTGTCGAAGCCGGTCGGGAGCAGGTACTGATCGGCGGGGATGCCTTGAGCCACGCGGTTGTGTCGTTCCGCCGCCCCGCCTGGGCCTTCGGAAGCGATCTCGACCGTGACCTCGCGGCGCGTACCCGCCTCACCCTGCTGGACCGCTTGGCGAATGAGCGGATGACGCTTGTCGGCTTTCACCTCCCGAGCTCAGGCGTCGGACGTGTCGAGCGCGTTGGTGCGAGTTATCGCTTCGTACAAACCTGACGACACGATTTCGCAGGAATATTCCTGTCGGAACAGGACCGTTCGCGAACGGAGTGGACACGATGATGCTGTCGCGTAGGGGCGTGTCCGGACTGGCCGCGCTGATGGCTTGGCTCGTGGCGAGCAGGGCCTCGGCGACCCAATCGGCTGACCCCAAGACCCATCGGGTCGCACTGCAGGTCAGTTCTCGCGAGAACGGCGTGTTCGACCTCGCCCTCAACAACGCGGTCAATCTCGCACGCGAATACAGCAATCAGGCCGAGGAGCTTGAGGTCGAGATCGTTGCCTATGGGCCGGGTCTGCACATGCTGCGGGCCGACACATCGCCCGTGACGTCGAGGATCCACTCCATCACCGAGAGCGTGCCGGGAATCGTACTCTCGGCCTGCGGCAACACCATCAAAGCCATGGAGAAGGCAGAGGGGCACCCTCTGGAATTACTGCCACACGTCGGCATCGTTTCGGCTGGTGCAGTCCGTCTCGTGGCACTTCAGGAGGCAGGTTGGAGCTATCTCCGCGTTTGATCGCGCCGGGTCGCCGAAGGCTAGCCATTGGTTGGTCGCGAGACTGCCTCAGGGGTACATCGAGTGCACCGTTCACACATCCGCGTTTGGCGTAGTCCGCCTTCGGTCGCGCAGTAGCTGGTTCCTCGGCGCACACGACGCGCTCAAGGTTTTACAGGAACCGATGAATGCTCGGAATCGCCGTCCCCGCCGTGGCGCTGGCCATGGTCGTCGTCACGCCTGCCCTTGCGATTGAAGTGACGAAGAGCGTGATGGTGCCTGCATCGCCCGAAGCGGTCTGGAAGATGGTTGGCGGGTTTTGCGGCATCGGCAACTGGCACCTCGTCATCGAGAAGTGGGTGCTGTCTTAGAAAGGCGGCAGGCAGGAGTGAACATTGTCGATGAAGGGCAGTGACACCATCATGGAGGAAGAACAGTTCCGCGGCGACAAGAAGATAGACTACACATGCACGATAATCTCCCGCCCGCTGCCTGTGTAGAGCTATAAGTCCATGCTCATAGTGTAGAAGGACGGGAGCGGATCGAAGGTATCCTGGGCCGGAAACGTCAAGCCCAAGGGGGCCTTTGATGCTAAAGCCAAGGAGACAATTGCTGAAGTCTAGGAGGCGGGCCCGAGGGTCATCGCCGACAAGTCCCAGTAATCACGTCGGCAGGCGCAGAGATTTTGGGGCCGCTCTTTCGCACTTGGAGCGGGATCGGCCTAGATCAAAATCCGTCACCGTCGAGTAAGACGCGGATCACACCCAGGGCGTCGCCAACGTACTGCTACGCCCCGCAGCGACCTGACTGGGCGATCACATGGTGTTGCTTCGCGCCGAACCGTTCCTCTGACCTCCTATCTTCCAGGGCGACATCGAAGGGACGGTCGAGAATGCGACAGGTGAAGGTCAGGCTGATCGAGCCGGGGCTGCCGCCCCGGCGGACGCGCTTGAAAATTCCCGGTTGGGCGGGCGATCCGGAGCCCCGCACAGAAGGCTCGCAGGATTATGCCTGGCACTGCATCCCGCTCTTGGAAGCGGTCAAAGGCGGGATCGAGCTGTTCTACGCCTACGACGCCGAATTGGGCGTGAGCACCAGGGCCGCAAGACTGGTCTTTGAGGGAATTTCGCCGAGCCCGGCGGACCGGGACCGCAAAGGCCGCCGCTCTGGAGCTTCGGCGAGGCCTACTACGCCTATCGGATCCTCATCGACCTAAGGGTCGAGGAGAATTAGGTGATCAGGACCGAGATCCACCCACGCTTCTACACCGACTGGACCGGAACAGTGCCGGTCGCAATGCCGGCACTCATCCGGCACTGGGGGCCGACGATGTACTTCATGGTGTTCAAGGCCCCGGACGAAGGCCGCAGGCATATCTTCCGGAAGGACGAGCCGTTCATGCAGGTGTCCGTCGTCTCGGTTGAGGCCGATTTCGAGCTCATGGCGATGAACGAAGAGGAGGCGCCGAGCGCGAACTCCAATCGCGACGCATCTACCCCAGCCGCGAGACGCTGGCGGCGGACTCGCAGTGGACCTCGGCGACCCACACCGTGTTCGGCGGAACCTACCGGCGCATCCTAGGCGCCGCCAAGAGCCAGCGGTAAGGCTGGGCGGGGTGCGGAACCATCCACCCCGCCGCATCAGGCTCTGTACCCGTACGGCATGTCGCAGCAGTGATGGTGATGGTGGCGATGATAGTAGTATTGCGCCTGCTGTACCGTGGCCTCGCCCTAAGAGGCGGCAAGTAGCGGTTTGGCCTTCGCCGCGACCTCGTCCGGCTCCTTTAGGAGCGCCACAGCGTCGGGGATGGGCTTGGGCAGGTCGGCGTAGCTCTCGGCACGCATGGCCGCGGTTAGCACGGTCTGGGCAGGCATCGCGGCCTGTGCTGGGTCGGCGGCCGCGAGCAGGTTGACGGCCCCGATCAGGCAGCGACTGGCTTGTCCATCGACGGGAACCTCCCTTGAATGGCGCGGCCCGCCCCGGGAAAAGCGCGGACGGAAGCGCCGCCGGAAACACCACCTGCGGTAAAGCAGTTCCGGCTTGCCCAAGGCCAGGCAAGCACTTCTCCAACATGAGCATTGAAGTGCTTGCCGCCACTCGCTATTGTCGGTGCCGGCATTCGATGAAATTGATTTTAGTCAATTTCATTCACATCTTCAGTTGCTAAATGCAGCTCGACTACACACTGCATCGTCGTCGCAGACATGCGGCGTGTGCCTGCCGCTTTTCGAGGAGACTGCGATGGCGAGACGTTTGCGTTGGTTCCTGCTGGTTCAACTCGCGGTCGTGCCTGCAGCGTTCGCCCAGCAACCTGCGGCGTCACCGGACGCGCCGGCGTCCTTCGTCGAACCAACGAACGCGGCCCACCGGCACTGTTCCGGCTCGTGTCTGAAGACCGGCGCCCTGCAGTGGTTCTGCCGGCCCGACCAGACGTGCTCCATCGATTGCGCGACCGCGCCGCCGAAGATGCACTGCCACGATCCGCAGCGGTAGTCAGACGGCCTTGCCGACCAGGCTCCCGATTCCTGCCGTGACGGCCATGGCCAGTACGCCCCAGAAGGTCACCCGCGCCGTCGCCCGGGCGATGGGGGCGCCGCCCGCCTTGGCGCCGAGTCCCCCAAGCACCGCCAGGAATACCAGCGAGGCCCCCGACACCGTATAGACCGCGATGTTGCCGGGCGAGAGCGCCGCCGTCGCCAGGGGTAAGGCCGCGCCGGCCGAGAAGGTCGCCGCCGAGGTCAGCGCCGCCTGGACCGGCCGAGCCGTCGTGACCTCGGAGATGCCGAGCTCGTCCCGGGCATGGGCGCCGAGCGCATCCTTGGCCATCAGTTGTTCCGCGACCTGCAAGGCGAGCGCATGGTCGAGGCCCCGGTCGACGTAGATCCGCGCGAGTTCCTCCCACTCGGCGGCCGGGTCGTCGCCGAGCTCGCGCTGCTCGCGGGCGAGGTCGGCCTGCTCGGTGTCGGCCTGGGAACTCACCGAGACGTACTCGCCGGCCGCCATCGACATCGCGCCTGCCACGAGGCCCGCGCTGCCGGCGACGAGGATTTCACCCGTGTTGGCGGACGAGGCTGCCACACCCACGATCAGGCTCGCGGTGGAGACGAGGCCGTCATTTGCGCCGAGGACGGCGGCTCGCAGCCAGCCGATGCGGTCGATCAGGTGCCGCTCCTGGTGGACGGGTCGCATGGGCGTCAGGATCCCCGGGGCAGCATGCGGCGCAGGACGGCGTCGTGCCAGAGGTAGTGGTGCACGAGGGCGGCGACCGCGTGGAACAGGGCCAGGACCATCAGCACGTTGGCGGCCAACCCGTGCCAGTGAGTCAGGGGCCGCCGCCACTCCGGGTCGCCGATCTGCGGCAGGCTGACCGGGCCGAGGGAGACACCGCGCACGAAGGCGTTGGCGATGCCGAGGCCGACGATGACCAGCAGCAGGACGTAGAGCGCGGCGTGGGTCGCCTTCGCCAGGCGATGAAGGGGCCCAGGGTCATCGACCGGCAGGTCGCGGCCCCGGGCCCGCCGCCAGATGAGGAAGGCTACGACGAGGCCGGTGAGGACGAAGCCCAGGTCGAAATGGGCCGACCAGATGCCGGAGCGCAGGGCACTCTTTGGGACAAGGTCTTCGAGGAACGTCCCGACCAGCCATAGGCCGAGCACGAGCGCCGCGGTCAACCAATGCAGCGCGATGGTGCCGCCGTCGTATCTCGCCGTCGGCCGTGTCGTATCGTCGGGTGCATTCATGGTCGAGATCCTGCCTACGCCGGTGATGCTGCCGGGGGATGACGGTCGCCGACGGCTGGACCCGCCGGGGCTATGGCTCGCCTGCCCTTGGCGCTGATGAACCAGAGACCCTCCGGGTCCCGGCTCGACAGCCGCGGGCGGATCAACCCGCGTTCCCTCAGGGACCGGACCGTGCGCATCTCCCAGGGCTTGGGCGAGACGAGCGGTCCCTCCCGGTCGAGCCGGAGCAACATGGCTCGCTGGCCGGGCGTGAGGGGAGGCTGAGGCGTCGTTCGATCCCGGGGGCGCATCTCTAGTTTGGAATTAATATAAACTGATCGCGGGTCAAGGGGAAACCCCGCGCCTGACGGCGCGGGGTTGGCTGTCGTCAGGGCTTGGCGGGTGTTTGGGCCGGAGCCTGCTGGCCCTGCAGGTCGACCGGCTTGTTGTCGTTGAGGTCCCAGCCGGTGTTCGGGTCGGTGTGCGTCCGCTGGAGCTGCGCCCGCATCTGCCACTGGTACTTGGCGATCCCGTGCTCGACCTCCTGCAGCAGGTTCGACGTGGTGGGGTCGACGTCCTCGGTCGTCTTGATGGCCGCGTGCACCTCCTCGCCGACGCGCTTGTAGGCGTTGGTGAACCACACGAGGATCTGCGCATCGTCGAGGAAGCCGCCGGGAATCTCCGGCACGCCGGAAGTCTTCACGATGGTGTTCGCGCGCCCGTCGGCCGAGACGCCGACCGCGAGGAGGCGCTCGGCGATGGTGTCGGCGTACTTCGACAGGCCCTCGTAGTGCTCCTGCAGCAGGAGGTGCAGCGGGTAGTACAGGGTGCCCGATGCGTTCCAGTGCGCCTGCTTGGTCTGCAACTGGAGTTGCTGCAACTCGGTCAGGGTCTGCTGAAGGGCGGCGACGTCCTTCTTCATGCCCTCCTCGCCGGCACCGAGGTCGATGACCGGCTGGCGGCTGACCTCGTTCGTCGGGAATGCCCCGAGGGGCTGGCGGCTTGTCACCTGGGTCTGCGAGGACTGGCGAACGCCCTCGGTCTTGTTGCTAGGGCCCTGTGAACCCGCGGGCTGGGTCGCGGTGGTTTCCTGGGCGACCTGCATGCGCGCCAGGATCTGTGCGGCGGAGGGGGCGACCGCCTTGGCGGGGGTTGAGGCTGGGGCGGCCTCGCGTGCCAGGGCTGGTGTGAGCACGGTCGAGGCCAGGAGGAGCATGGCCGCCAGGGCGTGGATCGGACGGGTCATCGGGAACCTTGGGAACGCTGCATTGGGTGAGGTCCCGCACGCCTTCGGGCAGCCGGGAAGCCCTAGCTGGGACGAACACGGCCTCCCCCTCGTTCCGGTATGAACCCGAATTTAGGCACCGGGGATTCCTGCCCCGCTTGTCCCCTGGCGAGGTCTCGGCCATGTCACGGGAGCGTTTTCGGATAGGTTTCCGGAGGCCGTTCATTGCTTGACCTCATCGTCGGGCGCGCTGACGGGCGGCCTCGCCCGAGGGGAGCAAACCGTTGACGTCCACGCGGCGCTTCGAGGAGCTATGCGGGAGATTGGGTGACGACGGTGTGTTGAAGGCGGCGTATCGAGGCGGGTGTCGAAGCCTGCCAGAACCTCTCAGCGAGAGCGATACGC
>NZ_JBELQE010000001.1:0-1401 GCF_040270385.1 Methylorubrum podarium
TCTCGCCCAGGATCGTGCGGCTATCGATCTTGCTCGTCACCTGGAAGGAGATCCGGGTCGGGAAGTTCGCCTTGATCGTGCCGGTGATCACGTCGACGCTCGGACGCTGCGTCGCCATGATCAGGTGGATGCCCGCCGCGCGCGCCATCTGGGCGAGGCGCTGGATCGCCCCCTCGATGTCCTTGCCCGCCACCATCATCAGGTCGGCCATCTCGTCGACCACGATCACGATGTAGGGCAGGGCCGAGAGGTCCATCTCCTGCTCTTCGAACACCGCCTCGCCGGTGGTGCGGTCGAAGCCGGTCTGGACCGTGCGGGTGATGATCTCGCCCCGCTCGCGCGCCTCCTTCATCCGGGCATTGTACCCGTCGATGTTGCGCACGCTGATCTTCGACATCTTCTTGTAGCGCTCTTCCATCTCGCGCACGGCCCATTTGAGGGCGATGACCGCCTTCTTCGGGTCGATGACGACGGGGGAGAGCAGGTGCGGGATGCCGTCGTAGACGGAGAGCTCCAGCATCTTCGGGTCGACCATGATGAGGCGGCACTCTTCCGGCTTCAGCCGGTAGAGCAGCGACAGGATCATGGTGTTGATGGCGACCGACTTGCCCGAGCCGGTGGTGCCGGCGACCAAGAGGTGCGGCATGCGGGCGAGGTCGGCGATGATCGGCTCGCCGCCGATGTTTTTTCCAAGGCACAGGGCGAGCTTGTGCTTGGTCTCGACGAAATCGACCGAGGCCAGGAGCTCGCGCAGGTACACGGTCTCGCGCACCGGGTTCGGCAGCTCGATGCCGATCACGTTGCGGCCGGGGACGACGGCGACGCGGGCGGAGACGGCGGACATCGAGCGGGCGATGTCGTCCGACAGGCCGATGACGCGGCTCGACTTGGTGCCGGGGGCGGGCTCCAGCTCGTACAAGGTCACGACGGGGCCGGGGCGCACGGCCAAAATGTCGCCGCGCACGCCAAAGTCCTGCACGGTCTGCTGGAGGTTGAGCGCGTTCTGCTCCAGCTCGTCGGCATCGACCTCCTCGCCGTCGGGCAGCGGCGGCTCGGCGAGCAGTTCGAGGGAGGGCAGTTCGTAGTCGGCATTGCCGACGAAGGACGCCTCCAGGTGGCGGCCGGCGGGGATCAGCATCGGGCGCTCGGGCAGGATCGCCCGCGGACGGTGATCCGGGTCGGATTCGACGGCGGCCACGGGCTCGAAGGCGTCGTCCTCGAACGCGTCGACGAACTCGGAAGCGGTCTCCGGGACGGCGTCCGGCACCGTCTCGGCGGTCTCCTCGGCCGGCTCGGCCTCGGCGCCGGGCTTGGCGCGCAGCAGGACCGGGCGCGCGGGAATGGTCAGCGCCGCCCCCTGCGCGGCAGGGGAGGGGGCTTGCGGGGCGGCCTGGACCGGAG
>NZ_JBELQE010000038.1:0-5586 GCF_040270385.1 Methylorubrum podarium
CGCCTGTTAGCTTCCCCGATCTGGCCTTCCGGCTACCCATGGCAGCGGCCATGCAGTAGCCTCTCACTCGGCTCGGTCCAAAATACCGGTCAGGTCAACGATCAGGGCCGCAAGATCACTTGCCTGACGGTGGAGGATGGCGAGCGACCGCCGCCCGTGCCGGACGGCTGGACGATCGAGGATGCCGACACCACGCCACTGTGGCAGGCGCCGGTTGAGGTGATCTCTGACCGGCAATTCGCCCAGGCGCTCGCTCTCGTCGGCGTGATCTCGCAAGCCGAGGCGCTGGCATGGGCCGCGCGCGGCGAGCTGCCGGACGCGATGACGGCCGCGCTCGCACAGATACCGGAGGCCGGCGGGCAGCGCTTCGGCGCGCATATCACCCTCGCCGCCGCCACGACTTACGAGCTGCACCATCCCCTGACGACGCAGCTCGGCGCCCTGCTGACCAATCCTGCGACGGACCGTCCCTACGACGCCGCGGCGCTCGCGGCATTGTGGGCCCGTGCCGCCACCCTGTGAGGAGTGATCCATGCTGACCCTGACCAGGACCGTCGTGCAGACGGAAACCCTCAACACGCCCGAGGCCATCGCCGATCACGTCCACGCCGAGTTCCTGCGGCGCACCGAGGCGGCGCCGTTCAAGGTCGGCGACCGCGTCCGCATCACCCGCCGCGACGGCATCCCGCCCGAGTTCATGATCGGCGATGTCGGCACGGTGATGCTGTGCGATCCCGAGTTCTCGCCGCTCACGACGCTGATGGGCGTGAACGCCTCCGGCATGACGATCCAGTTCCCGGCGCAGACAGCGAACCTCGAACGCGTCTGACCCGGTCCGCTCGCCGCGCCAGACGCCCCCCTCGACGCCCTCGCTCGGCGCCCGCCTGCTGTCCTGGCTGTCGCGTCTTTGGGTCGGCTGATGTTAGCGCCGCACACGCTTACAGCAATCCTCACCGAGGCAAGAGCGAGCGTGAGCGAAGCCTGAGTACGGCGGGCCGGCATTGAAGGGGGGTTCGATGCCGACCCGCCGGTCGCTTCACGCCGTGTCGCATGAGAGGCGACGGCAAAATGACAGCACCTCATGCCCTTCACGTCGGGAGTGCTCAATCAACGCTTGCGGATTACTGCGGCCGAGGCGTCGGCTTAACGGTACTCAGATGAGGTCCGAGAGCGGCGGGTCGGTGCCGTCTGGTCCGGTCTCTACTGACCGATGCGCCAGCCCCTCTCAGATCTGCTCTGACGAGGGCCTAAAGTTGGCCAACTCGATCAGATCCCCGTTTGGAAGACAGATCCTGACATCGCGCACGCCCAACTTTGTGACGCGCTCAGCCTCTAAATAGGCACCCAGCGCGGTCCCTCGTGCCACCGATACGACCCCCTCAGAGGTGGTCCACTGAACCGAGAAGGTCATCCTTCCCTCCGGCGTGATCGCACAATCCCCAGACGAGATGTGAGTCGGGCGCTCGCCGCGCCACGACCCAGCTTACGCTTCCCGAGCCGGCCGGGCCAGCCGCGCACCTTCATGGAGCATCCCCGATGTCCGACACCCGCATTTCCGCGGCCGATCTTCTGCGCCTTGCCGCCATCGCCTCCGTCTCGCCGGAGGGCACGGCCGACGAGGTCGTGGCCATCCTGCAGCGCACCGGGCCGGCCGAGGACGCGCCCGCCGCCGAGCCTGCGCCGATCGCCGCCGACGCGATCGAGGCGCGCGAGATCACCGCCAGCCGCGCCCAGGCGGCCGACGACGCCGATTCCGACAAGCTCGCCAAGCCGGAGTGACCCGCCATGAGCATTCCCGCACCCGCCCGCCGCCTGCTCGACTTCATCGGTTCGAAGGAGGCCCCGCGCGGCTACGACACCGTGTTCGGCAACCGCATGGCGCAGATGCCGAAGCCCCTCACCACCATGACGGTCGATGAGGTGATCGCGCAGGGGAAGTGGCGCACCGACAGCTTCGGCTCCAGCGCCGCCGGCCGCTACCAGTTCATGCGCAACACCCTGGCGAGCCTGAAGCAGACCGAGCGGCTGACCGGCCGCGAGGTGATGACGCCTGCCCTGCAGGATCGGCTCGGCTACGCCCTGCTGCTGCGGCGCGGCTACGCCAAGTTCATGGCCGGCCAGCTGTCGGTGATCGGGTTCGGCCTCGGGCTCGCGCAGGAATGGGCCTCGTTCCCGGTCCTGGCGGCGACCAAGGGCGCGCACCGGCAGGTCCAGCGCGGCCAGACCTACTATCTCGGCGACGGCCTCAACAAGGTGCTGGCGACCGCGGGCGAGGTCGAGGCGGTGCTGAACCAGATGCGGGCGATGCCGGCGGTGGCTGTCGCTGATGCGCTGGTGGTGACCGTTCCCGCGCCGACCCTGCCGCAGGTCCGGGACCTCGTCGTGCCCGACGAGAGCGGGCTCTCGCGCTGGCTTCCGTGGCTCCTGAAGAAGAAGCCCAAGGCGGTCGCCGCCAAGGGGCGGCCGGGCCTGCACCGCAACGGCAGCCCCGAACTGTGGGACGTGCAGGACGCCCTGCGCGAGCGCGCCTACTACACCAAGGGCACCCGTGACGGCCTGGACGGGCCGCTGACGCAGGAGGCCGTGGCGCAGGCGCGCAAGGACAACGGCCTCGGCGACGGTGGGATCGATGCGGCGTTCCTGGCGGCGCTGCCGGCGATGCCCCACCGGCCGGTCGCCGCCGAGCGCGCGAAGATCTCGCTCGGCAAGGCCGCGCAGCACGCGCCCGAACTGTTCGGGCCGGCGAAGTGGCTCGGCACCTTCGGGGCCGGGCTCCTCGGCCTGGGCGGCGCGGACGGGGCAGGCCTGCTCGACAACGTGCAGGGCACCTTCGTGCGGATCAACGACACGGCCGACAAAGTGCAGACCGGCCTCGGCTACGTGACGTCGATCGTCGGCTTCCTCGTCGAGCACAAGATGCTCGTGTTCATCGCCCTCGGCCTGTTCCTCGTCGTGAAGGCGGCCGGCTACGTGCTCGATGGCTGGATCAAGGTGAGGACCGCGTTCTTCTGATGCCTCACCGCACACAGACGGCACCGATCGGAAAGGGCAAGCGCATGCTGGTCTACGATCCCGACCCGGCGATCAACGAGCGGATCCGGCGGGCGGTCCGCTACGGACAGACCCGCTGGGCCGAGATCTGGCTCTCGCTGATCGCCGTGGCCGTCGGCCTCGTTTTGATCGCGCCGACCAACACGTTCGGGAACGAGAGCTTTCGCGTCATCGCCACTGTCATCAGCGAGTGGAAGGCCGGGGCCCTGTGCCTGTTCTTCGGCTGCGTTCGCCTCCTGGCGCTGTGGGTGAACGGACGGCGCGGGCGCGAGACCTCGCTCATCCGCACGCTGGGCTGCCTGGGCGGGTTCGTCTTCTGGCTCGCGATTGCCCTCGGCTTCCTGCTCACGGCTCCGCCGATCACCACCGGCGTCGCCGTCTACACGATCCTCGCCTTCGCCGAGCTGCACGCCTCCGGGCGCGCGGCCAGCGACATGGCGGCGGAAGACACGTTCGGGTTCAGAGCACGCAGGAGGCAGAACGGTGGCG
Source organism: Methylorubrum podarium (assembly GCF_040270385.1). Classification (NCBI taxonomy): domain Bacteria; kingdom Pseudomonadati; phylum Pseudomonadota; class Alphaproteobacteria; order Hyphomicrobiales; family Methylobacteriaceae; genus Methylorubrum; species Methylorubrum podarium. The sequence goes on from NZ_JBELQE010000038.1 coordinate 3,541, forward strand.
GCAGTTCCCGATCCTCTTCCGCAGTTTGACTCGTGGCCCGCCATCATCGTCGCGGTCAGCGCCGCCGCCGCCGCTCTCTTGGTTCCGCTCACCGGCTTCCTGAAGACCTTCTTCGACTACCGCATCGAGGCATCGAAAGCTGAGGCGCTGAAGCCGGAGGTGGCGCGGGACGTTGCGCAGGTTGGCGGCACAGCGCTGTTCGACAGCATGGCGGTGGCCGACCTAACAGCCGCGATCAAGGACCTGACCGTGGCGATCCGGGCGGACACGGCCTCGGAGGAGGCGCAGCACGCGAGCCAGTTCGCGCAGGTGCTCCAGCGGCTCACCGAGGTGCTGGACACGCACGACCACGACCATGGTCCGCCACCGCGGCGAGGGCGCTGATGCCGGCGCCCTGCTTCATCGCGGTCACCCTGGCCGGCATGCTCGCGAGCGGGAAGCCGGCCAGAGACGCGAGCGCCTACCTGTTCATCGGGCCGAGCACGCGCATCAGCCCGGTGATCACGGCGCCCGGCGAGCGGCCGCACGCGCGATCCGAGATCACCATCGGGCCGATCACGACGTTCGCGCGTGAGACACCGGAGGAGGTGGTACGGGCGCCGTGCGTGGAGCGTAAGGCCGACTGAAAAATTGATGTTGCTATATCACCTCGGGCGAAACACTATGGGCACAGATATATCAAGTTGTTTGGTTTTCATATTCGCCGGAAATGGGCTGAACGACAAGTCTTTCGAGAGAAAATTTTCGACCTTCCGATCAACATACGGATCCCCAGAAGGTCTAGCGATTGAATATGACGAAAGTCTTCCGCTTCTATCAACTCTAAATGCTACAACAAGAGATGCTTCACGCAGGGGAGATATCCGTAGTTTGCGCACTTCTCTCGCGAAATGTTGCTTCATCTCTGCTCTATAAGTGACCGCCTCATTGTCGACACCCAAGATACTCTGAGCCATCGCCGAGTGCAATAATGCGAGTGAAAGGCATATACCTATGGCCACAACAGCAATGCTGTGATGCTTCAGGTGTTGATAAATGATACCGGGTCTACGGCTGGTATACGTCATTTGCGTCCTCGATTCGCACGGTCGAGTATAGATGCAAATGCCGATTTTCAGCCAGCATCGCGCCCACCCATACATAGGCGATCGGCGACGGGCGGGGCAGATCTTGGGCGGAAAGCTCGCGCCGACGTAATGCAACGTCCGCTATTTGCAAGCACTTTCATATTGCTGAATTATTTGGGGGGGTGGTGCAGAAGTGTACTGAAAGTAACCCGAATAAAAGTTTAAAAACAGCTACCTCAACCTTTACAATCAACAAGATGCATCTGTTATCAGTTTGCATCTGATGTAGCTAACGAAAATTGAACAGCCTGTTGCGCTCAAGACACGACAGTGGATAATTGCTAGCAGGTAGCCTTCATACGATTTGCTGCTCTCAATAATGAGATGCATATTAGCGTGTCCGAAGAGTGCAGTTTCGAGCAAATTGCTAAGGCTCGCTCGCCGGAGCAAAGACGTAGATCAGGAATACAGGTAGATACAGTAGAGAGGTACCCATGGCACTCCCAATCGTTTTCAACAATGTGACTTACGGCGTTGACTTCTTGTCTCAGGACAATGACGGCGTCCAGAGTGGCGTATTTGAGAATGATGGCAACAATGATGTGCCATACGTTTTCAATGGAACTATCAGCAACGTAGGAGATCCGGTCACTCTGACCAATACTGCTACCAATACTCAATTTAATCTATACGCAACAAATTTAGACAATGCGAATCAGATTGTCCTTTCTGAAAATCCAGACGGTTCTGGTTTCGCAATTTTGGTGTCAAACACTCAAGTTACCGAAGGACAAACGGAGACGTTCTCTGAGAACACACTCGGAGATTTTACTCCCGTCTGCTTCGTGACGGGCACGACGATCCGCACGAGCCGCGGCGAGATCGCCGTCGAGGATCTCCAGGTCGGCGACCTCGCGGTGACCGCCTCCGGCACCCTGCGTCCGATCACCTGGATCGGCCACCGGGCGATGACGGCCGC
>NZ_JBELQE010000039.1:0-11129 GCF_040270385.1 Methylorubrum podarium
CGCCTGTTAGCTTCCCCGATCTGGCCTTCCGGCTACCCATGGCAGCGGCCATGCAGTAGCCTCTCACTCGGCTCGGTCCAAAATACCGGTCAGGTCATATCGACGCCGCGATTGCCGGCCTGCCCTGCGATCTTGAGACCACCTCCGCACCTGTCAATTCGGTCGAAGAGCCCTCACGCGCTCTCCAACACCACGGTTCCTTAAAGCGCGATTTGGTAACAGGGCGCCGCTCCGGGCGTGTGCGGAAGTCTCAAGCGCGGGACAGAAAAGACCGTTACGAACGAATGGCTTATCGCCACTCTCAGGTCATATCGGCGACTGCGCCGCTTGCCGCACCTTTAGCAAAACAGCCCACACCAATCCCCGCCAACTCCAACACCCCTAACACTCCCTCGACAACCAAGGGGAAAAGCGCTCAGACCAAAGGCAGGGCGAAGGAAAAGACCCGCACGAAAAAGTCACGCGCGCGATTCCACGCCACCTGGGAGGAGAGTGGGGAGCTGACGAAACTCGACTATATCAACGCAGCCGGCGCGTTGCGTGGACAGCCATTCGCCTGGACCCTCAACCTCTCGCCGGATGTGGAGCAGGCGGCCAACGACAATGAGCGCGGGCCACTCGACTACGTGAGCCGCCGCGTGCGCCGTCATCTGGACCGCGAGCCGATGCTTCAGGGCGCGGCCTTGCCGCTTTGGATCGTCATCGAGACGACGGACAGCGGGCGCCTTCATCTCCACGGCGCGATCTTCCTCGACAATTCCGAGTTCGCCCCGGCGATCCGACGGGCGCTGAGTAGGGCAGGGGGCGCATGGGACGCCAAGGCCGGTGAGGAATACCAGACCGATCTCGCCCCGCAGCGCCATCCCGACATCTGGGCGGCCTATCCGCTTAAGCGCCAAGGGCGAACACGTCGGCATGTCCGGGACGCGCGGGCGCTGAAGCATGACGCCCCGGTGCCTATCGCGACATGGAGCCGAGAGTTAGTTGCTGACGCCAAACGCTTGCTTGAGGAAGAACGAAGGGCCATTGGCCGAAGATAAGTAAGTGCTGACTTATCATTACTTGATTTCATGAAAATTTATGTTGACTAACTAACGTTCAAGCGTCATTAGCACTTCGCCGACAGAGAAGTCGCGACCCGCGAACCGGCTCGGCATCTGGGGTTTTCCTATGCATTCGCAGATGATCGAGGCCGGCGATGTTCACGCCGACCTTTGGGAGGGCTTGACCTTTTTGGGTCGGTGGATCGCCGGCCCTGAAGACGTGACTATCGGAATCCACGGACAGTACGGCTTGTGCGCGATTTCGCACCACGGCTACGAAGATCAGATTTTGTGGGTGACGACGGTCCCGATCTGTCGGGCGGATCACCCGACCCGCAACGCCCAGCCTCACGCGCTCGATAAGGCGCAGAGCAAGATGCTCAACGACGTGCTGAGCGCGGTGCTGAACGCAACCCTCCCCGACGACGAACTGAATGGGCTGCTCGCGGCTTGAGCTGCTTCGCAGCATAATATGCTGCAGTGCACATACGTTGCCTCAACTCGCCATTGGATTTTCCTAGAAACATGCTGTCTCTGGGAAGTCCCTCAACGAATCAGGGACACCCGAATTGATTTCCGACAACGAACTCATCAGCCGCGCGATGGACGCGTGGTTTCAGTCTGGACGCGCTGGACTGCCGAGTGAGGCATCTTCCGTCTACGAGGTAGATGGTCAGCGCTATGTCGAACTGGTGAACCCGAGCGGCACGCTCGCGGTCTATAGTGTCGATGGTGCTGGGCACTTAGAGCAGCTTGGGCAGTGGCCGAAGCGCCCAACTACCTCACCTGCGCACGGCAGCTTCACCGTAGACGGAGGTGTGCGCTTCATCGATGAAGAAGAAGACCGGAGGCCGAGCCGCATCTAGCGCGCTACAGCGGCCGGCAATCCCAAGGCCCCGGCTGAATACGCCGGGGCCTATCCGCTTTTGCAGGCCTTTGATCAGTGCGCGTTGGCAAATCTGTATAGCTTTGGACATCCAGCGTCAAAATCCATCAGCCTGTATGTTGAACAAACACAAAAGACAATATTTTGTCAATTATCTTTATGTACGTCTGAGGGCTTCGAGCCGGGAAATCAAATCATCGTGCTGATAAACCGCCTTCAGAAGCTCCTTTGCAACCTCGATTGCTAAGCTGGCATGTGCCTCAGAAATGTCATCGTAGGTTTTAGCCTCGATATGAGCAGCATCGTTACCTAGCAATCGCAAATGATCCGCAGCAGCTAGAAGCGACGGCGAGACAGTAGCATGCTGAGATAATTTTGATATTCGGTCCTTTAGATTATTTCCAGAAGCGCCTTTGTCTTCACAGAGCAGTTCTAGCGCTCTTCTTACCATAATTGCGCTGGCCCTGTACGCCCCCGCGCCATGGCAGGAGATTGCTTCCACCATCGTCTCGCGCATATTTTCAGGAATACGGCTCGAATTGAAGTCAATCAGAAGTGACGGCGCAAACCAAAGTGGATCAACACCGAGACTTTTTCTGTAGCCCACAAAAGTAATAAATCCATTACATTCTAAATTTGGACACCGACGAATCCCCGTCACGTACTTGACTGTTCCTTCATTCAAATATCCGCCGTTCTTATACCACTTGCCCTTCTTGGAGTACCCGGCATCACTAACATTAGCAATTCCTTGAAAAGTACCTTTATTCCCGCAATGAGGACACGTGATTGCGATTGGAAAAGCTGGCGCAATATCATTAAATTCGTCGGGCGAATGTATGTTTCTATTATGTGGCTTGAAAACGACATCGTCAGACATGGCTGTGGCTTAGCTCATCGTTGAAGCGCATCGGAAACATAGACCCGTACGCAAGAGTGCGGAAGCGTAACAATCCACAGCCATTCCAACGTAACAATTAGGAATTTATACTTACAGCGTATCGTTGATTTCATTATGGAATTTCGTGTTTTCCAGAATTCAATCCTCTCTCGCAGCACCATTTTCCCCGTCACTCAGCGGCCGACGCCTCCGTTACCGCTCCGATCCTTGGTGAGCCGTCCGGTGTCGAGAAGCGATGGGCTCCCATAAAAATCTAGGACTTCGGTCATAGGTGTGCGGCGGGCTCGTTCACGGGAAACGATGCGCGCCTCAGCGCGTCCCAGTGAACTGACACGACGGCCGCCGAAGGGAACATGAGAGTATTTTCTTAAATTATCACACTATTCGTTCAATAAGATTCTCTGTCATTGCAACAGTACGATCTCGTCCCAGCCTTCGCGCCAGAAACCTCCACAACGATGCGCGGACCCGGCCTCCGGGTCGAAACGGCAGCGTTTGAGGCGAACGGACGTTCCTGGTTTACGCACTGGGCAAGGCCTCGATCTCCATATCATCTGATGCCGGCTTGCTGGCCACCATCTTTATGGCGTCCGAAGGGGCACGAAATCTGTGCTCGTGCGTTGTGAAGCAAGTGACAATGCCTCGGAGAAAACTTTCTCCGGCTCGGCGATAGGCTGACTGTATTTTTTAGGTCGTTTTTCGCAGCTGGAGGATATGGAATAGCCTTGTTTTTCTGAAATTAGCCTCCGCATGGGATATATTTGCAGATCATCCCGTGCGGTAACGCACGACTTTTTCAATGATCCTTTTCCGGCTCACCCCAGCCTGGCCAGATCGGCATCCCGATCAGCGCGGTTCGCATGATCTGCGTCGTGGCTGCGGGCCGTGTCGGACCCTTTCTGCGCATGGTTCGGTCGATGCGGTGCGTCGCGGCACGGCCGGTGCGGGAGTCCAACCGATGAACGCCTCAGCGAGATGTCAGGGCGAACCATTGCATCGTGTGCCAGACCTTTCGGCGATCGAACGCGTCGCGGCCTTGCCGGCCATGCTCGACGTCATGTGGCGCGTCACCGGCCTCGGGTTCGCGGCCGTCGCGCAGATGACTGAGGATGCGTGGCAGGCCTGCGGCGTCAGGGATGAGGTCGGCTTCGGTCTGCGGGAGGGCGACCGTCTGCGCGCCGACACGGTGCCCTGCTGGGACGTCTGGCGACACCGCCGGCCGGTCGTCATCGACGATGCGGGGCTTGGCCGCGCCGTCCGCCGGCTCCCCCGTTCGGAGCGCCTCGGTTTCCGCAGCTACATCTCCTTTCCGATCGTTCTGCGGGACGGGAGCGTCTTCGGAACGCTCTGTGCCGTCGGCGCGAGGCCGGCCCGATTGGACCAGCCGGAGATAGGGGAAGCGTTCCGGCAATTCTCCGAGCTCATCGGGCTCCAGCTCGACGCGTTGCAGCGACCGTCGGAGCCCGCCGGCGATCCGCGCAAGGACGCCGTCCCTCCGTCTTCGACGGACAACGACACGCTCGCCGCCTCGATCGAACACCTGCCGATCGGAGCCGAACTGTTCGGGTCGGAGGGCCATGCTCTGATGGACAACCCGGTCCTGCACCGGCTGCTTCAGCGGAGTCCTGCGCCCGGCGCCGACGCCGGTGCGGCCCCGCGATGGACCGGATACGCGGCGGACGGCACGATCCTCGATGCGCACGACCATCCCTTCGCGAAGGCGCTGCGCGGCGACGTCGCCCTGCGCACGCGCTTCCGCCACCGAACCGACGACGGCTCGGAGCGCTGGACGCGGATCAGCGGGCTGCCCCTCGGACGTCCGGCCGCGCGGGCATGGCGTCCGAGCGCATCGGAACCGGCTGTGCTCCTCATCGTCGAGGAAGAGAACGAAGCCGGGCGGACGGCGCAGGCGCTGCGCCGGAGCGAGGCTCGGATGCAGGCGGCCGCCGACCTCGTCGGTCTGTCATCCTACAGCTGGAACCCGGCCACGGGAGCGCTGACCTGGGACAGGCGTCTCAAGGCGATCTGGGGGCTGCCGCCCGACGCGCATGTCGATCGCGCCGTCTGGATGTCGGCCGTCCACCCAGAGGACCGCGCGCGGGTGGAGGACGCGCTCGCCCGCTGCTGCGACCCGGCCGGGGAGGGCGTCTACACCCTCGAGCACCGGGTGATCGGGATCGGGGACGGAGTCGAGCGCTGGGTCGCCACCCACGGTCGAACCGAATTCGAGGACGGCCGTCCCACGGGCGTCGTCGGCGTCGCCCTCGACATCACGGAACGGAAGCGGGACGAGACGGCCCGGCACGAGCGCGAAGAGCGCTTTCGGCGGTTTGCCGAGCATTCGACCAACGTCCTCTGGCTCGCGAACCTCGAGAGCCGGCGCCTCACCTATCTCAGTCGTGCCATTCGGCATGTCTGGGGCGTCGCGCCGGAGCGATTGCGGTCGATCGACAGTTGGCTCGCGACGATTCATCCCGACGACCGCGACAGCGCGAACCGCACGGTCGAGCAGGTCGGGGATGGCGACGTCGTCGTCCTGGAATACCGTATCCTGCGCCCGTCCGATGGCATCGTCCGGCGGATCCGCGACACTTTCTTCCCGATCCGGAGCGAGGATGGCCGCATCCGCCATATGGGCGGCATCGCCGAGGATGTGACCGGCCGTACCGGCGCGCGGATCTACGTGGTGGACGAGGACGCGGCGTCGCGGCAGGCGCTACTCACGTTGCTGCAGCCGGCCGGCTACGAAGTTCAGGTCTTCGCGAATGCCACCGCGCTGGCGGAGATCGCGGGATCGCTGCAGCCGGGCTGCGTGATCCTCGACATCGAGGCCGCCGGGCCCGAGAGTCTCACGGTGGCGAAGGCGCTCAAAGCCGGCCGGCTCGCCCTGCCCGTGCTGGTGATCGGTCGCAGCCACGGCGATGTCGGCCTTGGGGTGCGCGCGATGAAGGCCGGCGCCGTCGATTATCTCGAAAAGCCGTGGCAGCCCGCGGCGTTGTTGACCGCGGTCTCGGCGGCCTTGGCCGAACTGCGCACCGACAGCGAGCGCAGCCAGGCACGCGACGACGCCAAGCTGCGCATCGGGGCCCTGTCGGCCCGGGAGCGGGAGGTCTTGGAGGGGTTGCTGGCCGGCGGCACGAACAAGTCGATCGGCCGCGCCCTCGGCCTCAGCCCCCGCACCGTCGAGATCCATCGGGCGCACGTCATGGAGACGCTCGGCGTCAAGACCCTGCCGGAAGCCGTGCTGATGGCGGCCAGGGCCGGGGTGCAGCCCACCGACAGCCTCTGACACAAGTCGTCGAGACCCTCGCCGTCCGTCGCGCCGGAGCCGTCACGCCGCCGGGCGATCGCTGGCGGAGGGTCGCAGGGGCGTCGCGGCGGGTTTGAGATACGAGGCATCGTACTCGGCCAGCGTCCTGAGACCATCGGGCCTGAGGATCGTCAGCCTGCGGCCGGAAAGCTCGATCAGCCCGTCGCGGCGCAGCTTCTGCAGGACGCGATTGACGTGCACGCACGACATCCCGAGCGTGTCGGCGAGATCGGCCTGCGTAATGGGAAAGCTGTACTGGTTCTCCGAGGCGAGACCGGTCGCGCGCAGCCGCAACAGCATCTCGCATAGGAAGTGGGCCAGACGCTCCGGGCCGGACCGGGAGCCGAGATTGGTGATCCACTCGCGCAACGTCGCGGCCTCCGTCAGCCGGACCATCTGCAGCGCGCGGGCGATGCGCGGACGTCGGCGGATCAGGTCCTCGTATTCGGAGCGCGGGATCAGGGCGAGGCGGCAGGCGGTCAGCGTTCCGACGGCGCAATCGAGGGGCAGCCGGAATTCGAGATCGAGTTCGAACAGGTCACCGGGCAGAAGGTAGGCCGTGATCTGGCGTCGTCCGTTCGTCAGGAACTTGTAGCGGCAGGCGAAGCCGTCGAGGACGAGGATGGCGCACTCCGGAATGTCCGCTTGATGGAGGAGCGGGGTCTGCGCCGGATAGCGGCGGCCGCTCGCCGCCAAGCCGTCGAGTTCGCGGATGTCGCCGGGCGTCAGCTCCACGTAGGTCGCGAGCTTACGCCGGAACGGATCGCCGGCCTCGGGGTCGCTCGACGCGAGCCTGAGCGGTTCCTCATGGACGTGATGAGGATCGGCAGCCTGTCTCTCATCGGGCGGCGCGTGAACCGGCGCGGGCATGGGAAGGGTGGTGACGAGGCGATTCGGCTGAAGTGTCCGCATCCGTATCCGGTACTCATCGCTCAGATTGCCGGATTATGCGGCCCTTCGTCCATCACCGCATCCGGCACTCACCTAAGGTGGTCTCACAAGATCGGGAGGTTGTGCGCAACCGACGACGCCCGGGGCTCGAGGAATCTTCGCCTCACGGAAACGCGCCTCGGATCACAGGCCGACGCGATGGCGTCCCACGCCGGAGCGATGTAGCTTCATCCGGTCTCGGGCGGTCCTGCGCGCCCGGCTCGCATCGCTGCGACCTGCGGAGCCGATCCGGCGACGCCCGCGACGCGCAACCGTTCGGTCCCCGAGTGTCGATACGACGATGGTTCCTACCGGCTACAACCCGGCTCTCGTGGCTTTGTCCCTCGCCATCGCCGTGCTCGCCTCCTACACCGCGCTCGACCTCGGCGGACGCATGCGCGGCGCCGGATCGGGATCGCGCTGGGCCTGGCTCCTCGGTGCCGCGCTCGCCATGGGCGGCGGGATCTGGTCGATGCATTTCGTCGGGATGCTGGCCTTCGAGATGGGCCTTCCCGCCGCCTACGACCTCGGCGACACGCTGCTGTCGCTCCTGATCGCCATCGGGGTGACCGGCGCGGCCCTGGCCTGGGTCGGCCGCAGGGAGGCCGGCCGCTGGGACGTCCTCGTCGCCGGCCCCGTCATGGGAATCGGCGTGGCCGCGATGCATTACACCGGGATGGCCGCGATGCGGATGCCCGGCAACCTCGCCTACAGCGTGCCCATCGTGGCCCTGTCCGTCGGGATCGCCGTCGCGGCGGCGACCGTCGCCCTGTGGCTGACGTTCCAGCCGACGGGCGTCTGGCAGCGTTTCGTGGCCGCCCTGGTCATGGGCGTGGCGGTGGCCGGAATGCATTACACCGGCATGGCGGCGGCAACGATCAGCGCAGAGGATGCGGGAGCCCATTCCGCTCATCTCGCGGCGACGAGCATTGGTCAGCAGAACCTCGCCCTCTACGTCGCGGGCGTCACCTTCGTCATCCTGTTCCTCGCCATGCTGGCCTCCGCCTTCGACCAGCAGCGGGTCCAGGGCGAGTTGCGGGCGAGCGAGGAACGGTTTCGAGCCGCCGTGCGAGCCGTGCGCGGCGTGCTGTGGACCAACGATCCGCAGGGACGGATGGCCGGCGAGCAGCCCGGCTGGGCCGCGCTGACCGGGCAGAGCCGCGCCGAGTACGAGGGGTTCGGCTGGGCCGACGCCGTCCATCCGGACGACCGGCAGGCGAGCGTCGAGGCCTGGAACGCGACGGTCGCCAGCCGCGGCACCTTCGTCCACGAGCACCGCGTGCTGGCCCGGGACGGGCTGTGGCGGCACTTCTCCATCCGCGCGGTCCCCGTGCTGGACGCGCAGGGCGCCATCCGCGAGTGGGTCGGCGTCCACACCGACATCACCGAGCAGCGCGAGGCCGAGGCCGAGCTGCGGGAGTCGAACGAGGAGATCCAGCGCTACGCCTACATTGTCAGCCACGACCTGCGGGCGCCGCTCGTCAACGTGATGGGCTTCACGAGCGAGTTGGAGGCGGTGCGCGAGGAGCTGCGCGAGCTTCTGCGCGATCATCCGCAGGGCGCGCGGATCGACGACGACATCGCCGAGGCGCTCGGCTTCATCCAGGCGGCGGTCATCAAGATGGAGCGGCTGATCGCGGCGATCCTGAAGCTCTCGCGGGAGGGGCGGCGCCGGTTCGATCCGGAGCCGCTCGCGATGACGCGCCTCGTCCGCGGCATCGCCGATGCCCAGCGCCATCAGGCCGACCGAAAGGGGGCCACGGTGACGGTGTCGGATTCTCTCCCCGACATCGTGGCCGACCGTCTGGCCGTCGAGCAGGTGTTCGGCAACCTCATCGACAACGCCCTCAAATATCTCGATCCGGCCCGGCCCGGTCAGATCGCGATCACGGCGAGATCCGCGCCCGGCAACCGGGTCGGCTACGCCGTCACCGACAACGGCCGGGGCATCGCACCCCAGGATCACGGCCGCATCTTCGAACTGTTCCGGCGCTCCGGCGCGCAGGATCAGCCGGGGGAGGGGATCGGGCTCGCCAGCGTGAAGGCACTGGTGCGCGCTCTCGGCGGCCGGATCGAGGTCTCCTCGCGGCCGGGCATCGGAACAACCTTTGTCGTGACGCTGCCCCGCGAGCCGGTTACAGGCCGAGGCGAGGCGGCGACGTCGAATCCACCCGAGACGATGTCCCTGGCCGCGGAGTGACCATGCAGCCGCCCTTCCATGCCGTCAGCATCGTGATGATCGAGGATGACGAGGGTCACGCCCGACTGATCGAGCGCAACATCCGCCGCGCGGGTGTGAACAACGAGATCGTGCCCTTCCGCGACGGCACCACGGCGCTCGAATTCCTGTTCGGTGCCGACGGGACCGGCGAGGCGAGCGGCCGGCGCCCCCTGCTGATCCTGCTCGACCTCAACCTTCCGGACATGACCGGCATCGACATCCTGGAGCGAATCAAAGCCAACCCGCACACCAGGCGCTCGCCCGTCGTCGTCCTGACGACCACCGACGACAGCCGCGAGATCCAGCGCTGCTACGATCTCGGCGCCAACGTCTACATCACCAAGCCGGTCAACTACGAAGGCTTCTCGAACGCCATCCGCCAGCTCGGGCTGTTCTTCTCGGTCATCCAGGTTCCCGAGAACTCATGACCGACACAGGCCCGGCCTCGGCCCGCATCCTCTATATCGACGACGATCCCGGCCTCGGGCGCCTCGTGCAGCGCTCGCTCCGCGCGCGGGGCTATCACGTCGAATTGGCCGAGAGTGGCGAGGCCGGGCTGGCGCGGGCGCAGGTCGGCGGCGTCGATCTCATCGCCCTCGACCATCACATGCCCGACCGGACCGGGCTCGACCTGCTGCCGCGGCTCCGCGCCCTGCCGGAGGCGCCGCCGGTGATCTACGTGACCGGCTCGGAGGACAGCCGGGTCGCCGTGGCGGCCCTCAAGGCGGGCGCAGTCGACTACGTCTGGAAGGATCTCCAGGGACAGTTCCGCGAACTGCTCGGAGAGGCGATCGATACGGCCCTGCGCCAGGAGGCGTTGCGGCGTGACAAGGAGCGGGCGGAAGCCGCCGTCCGCGAGGCGCGCGACCGGGCGGAGCTTCTGCTGCGCGAGGTCAACCACCGGGTCGCCAACTCCCTGACTCTGGTCGCCGCGCTCGCCCGGATGCAGACCAACGCGGTAGCGGACCCGGCCGCCAAACAGGCCCTCGAAGAGATGCAGGCCCGCATCTCGGCCATCGCCGGCATCCATCGCCGGCTCTACACCTCCGAGGACGTGGAGGCGGTGGAGCTCGACGCCTACCTGGCCGGGCTGGTCGAGGAGTTGCAACTCGCCATGAAGGCATCCGGCCGCGACCACGCCATCCGGCTTCAGGCGGAGCCGATCCGGCTCGCCACCGACAAGGCGGTGTCCCTCGGCGTCGTCGTCACCGAGCTGGTCACGAATGCCTACAAATACGCCTACCCGTCCGAGACGCCGGGCGAGATCCGCGTCGAGGTCACGCGGGACGGGCCCGATACGCTGCAGCTCGCCGTCGAGGACGACGGCATCGGCTGGACGGGGGAGGGCGAGGCGAAGGGCACCGGCCTCGGCTCGCGCATCATCCGGGCGATGGCCTCCAACCTGCGCTCGGCCCTGACCTACGTCCCCGGCCGGATCGGAACGCGGGCCGTGCTGTCCTTCCAGATCTGACGCCCGTCGATCGTTTCGACGGGTACAGGCGAGGTTCCGGGACCGCCGGCGGGTCGACGAGTGACCGAGCGGCAGGCGTATCCCGGATGCTCGCTCCGGATGGAGGCTCGGAGCGTCGTCTCGAACGATGTTTTCCCGTCCGGTGCGATGAACCGCGCCGCTCGACTCAGGTTACCCGAACGACAGGACTGCTGCCTGTTTCTCCCAAGACTTCGACCCGCCCGGCCCGCCGGTGCGGGCTTCTTTTTGGGGAGGGCTCGGTGCGGGGGCCACTGGCGGGACGGATCTCGGATCCGGTGTCTGGCTGACGAGTTCGGTCCAGTCCCCCACCCCGAACCCCTCCTCGCAAGGGGGAGGGGTTCGGGGT
>NZ_JBELQE010000040.1:0-39725 GCF_040270385.1 Methylorubrum podarium
CGCCTGTTAGCTTCCCCGATCTGGCCTTCCGGCTACCCATGGCAGCGGCCATGCAGTAGCCTCTCACTCGGCTCGGTCCAAAATACCGGTCAGGTCAGCGGCTCGGCCTCGTTGCCCCATTCGGACAGCGGCTCGTCCTGTTCTAGTGGCGATGGCGGCGGTGGCGGGGATTGAGGCCAGCTATCGACGGCCTAGTGCCTGCCGCTTAGAGCGGTCGACGCGGCAACATCGCAATCTTCGGGTACGAGAAAGCGCTCGCCTATAAGAGCGCCACCTACGTCGAACAGTCCTTGCCAGCCGGAATATTCGGTCGTGACCGTCACACGAGATCGGCCTTGATCTGCGCCGCTGCCGGTCTCAACACGGCTCCCGACCAATCCGCGACGCTCCTGGCTCTTAAGGTGAGCCGATGTCATTCCGAGCTTACGGGCGAGGTCTTCCGGATCGACGATCCAGGCACCCTCTGAGTCACAATCAAAACGCACAGTGCGCCCTCCTAATCACTCGACAGCTTTGGCGGGCTGAGATGCACCGTAGCGCAGTTCGGGGACGGGAGGGGAAAAACCTGCTGTGGTGCGATTGCCGCCACCTCCCACTCGGGCGTCGCCCAAGGCGCGGCTGCTCAGCCTGTGGTGATCGAGCTAACATTTGCGGCGACCCTCTGCCCGCAGGTGTTCCTCTGCCATGCGCGTCACCTCAGAAGGATTGAACCCCTTCCTCTCCGCGAGGAGCAGCAGGTCAGTGACGAGATCGATGATGTCGCTCTTGCCGATCTCCTCGGCTGGTGGCCGGTAGCACCAGCGTCGGATGTCGGATTGCTCGTGCAGGTACGCGTCAAGAGCTTTCAGAGCGAGTTCGGCGCGTTTGGCTTCGTTCGGCATGAGCGCCTGCCCTCCGCTATCTCGGGTTCTCCTATGGGAGTGACGCGAGCGGCCAATCGGCAACGTCCACCGGAAGCTCCTGGTCGCCCACGTGCTCCCTAGCGACGTATGGAACGTCTGGCGCGAGCCACCGGTGGCAATGAGTTCCCCCCCTCGACAGTCAGGGCTCTGGAGACCTCAAACCTATGCGGGTGATCGGGGCGCATAATCGCCGGACACTGTAGGTCATGGCCCGTCTCGCCACCCTTTCCCCGCGCCTCGGCACATTGGACGCTCGCACCGCGCGTCCAGCCCCGAAGCAGACGGATTCCGAACTCCTGACCCCCGAGCACAGGGCTTGGCGCGAGGCAGTCCTGAAGCGCGCAGGGTGGAAGTGCCAGGCGCCAGGATGCGCGGCCCACGGCAGGCGCGGCGGCGTCAGGCTCTACGCCGATCACATCGTAGAGCGTCGGGACGGCGGTGCGCCGCTCGACCCGGCCAATGGGCAAGCGCTCTGCGCCAAGCACCACAGCAAGAAGACGGCGCGTGCGCGGGCCGCAAGTCTGCAAAGTCCGTCGCTAGGACCACTCACATAGGCCGCGCAACCGCGCTTCAATCTCGTTGTCTCCTTGCGCCTGGATTGAGGCGCGAGATCAGCAACTCAACCCAGACTCCGCTTGTAGGTGTGCTTCGACCTTCCGGATCACGCCGCAAGGATCGTGACCTTTCGCTTCGGCCAAGAGCATCAGGTCGGTGACGAGATCGATGATGTCACACTCTCCGATGACGTCCGATGCTCGTGGATGACACCAGCGTCGGATGCCGGAGTGCTCGTGAAGGTAGGCGTCGAGGGCCTTCTGAGCGAGCTCGGCGCGTTTAGCTTTGTTCGGCATGGGCGCACGTCCCCTCTTACCGAACCTGCGCCGTCGAACGGCGAGCGCGGGCGGTAGATAACTAACCTGCTTCAGATGTTGTCGTTCGCGCATCTGGGTGAAATGGAGGCGCGGTCGAGGATCAGGGTAGCCAGCGACGGCAACTCCACGGGACTTCACGCCTCGATTGATAGGCACTTACCGGTCCTCTGAGTGGCTAGGGCCCCTGAGAGCATCAAACCTATACGGGTGGTCGGGGCCCCGGAGTTTCCTAGCGCCAGGGTCCGAAAACCGGGTAACGCGGTGGGTAACGGGTAACGGGTAATGCTCGACATGGCCGATCCGAAACCCGCCGCCTTCGTCAGCCAAGCCGAGTTCGCCCGCCGCCGCGGCGTCTCGAAGAAGACCGTCACCGAGTGGAAGCAGCGGGGCCTCCTCACGATGACGGAGGCGGGCCTCGTCGACGTCGAAGCCTCGGAATGGAACCTCGACCAGCGGCCGGCGACCTATCGCGGCGGCGTCGCACACCGACCGGTGCGGGCCATTCCGCGAGACGAGGAGCCGGTTGGGCGGCCCACACGCCCCGCCGCCGCGCCGCGGCCCGCCCCGCCCGCGCCGGAACCGGTGAACGACGAGGTCGGGGCCGATCCGGTCGAATTCGACCCGGACAATCCGAACCTTCCGCTGAACCTCGCGGCGCAGCGCAAAGAGAACTTCCTCGGCCTGCTGCGGAAGCAGGAGCACGCGGTCAAGCAGGGCGCGCTCGTCGACCGCGCCGCCGCCGAGGCCGCCTTCTTCGACGAGGCGCGGGCCATGCGCGATGCCTGGATCGCGTGGCCGGCGCGCGTGGCGATCGAGATGGCCGATGCACTCAAGATCGATGCCCGCGAGCTGACGCAGGTCCTGAGCGACTATGTCAACAAGCACCTCGCCGAACTCGGCGAGCCCTCCGACCTCGACCTATCTCGACACCAGCAGTCTTAGGCGTTCGTGGCGCCGGGGCGCGACCCCGCCGCCGAACCTCGACGTGGTGCAGTGGGCGGAGCGCTTCCGGAGGCTGAGCAAGGAGAGCTCGAACGGCGGCAAGTTCATCACCGCGAAGGTCGAGGTGGCGCGCGGGCCGATGCTGTGGGCGACGGAGCCGGGCGTCAGCAAGATGACGCTGATGGCCTGCACGCAGCTCCTCAAGACCACGGTCATCGAGAACATCACGGGCCGATTCATCCACGTCGACCCCTGCCCGATCCTGGGCGTGCTGCCGAAGGACGACGCGGCCGAGACCTTCTCGAAGGACCGGCTCGCGCCGATGATCCGCGATACGAAGGTGCTCCTCGAACTGTTCGGCGAGGCCAAGTCGCGCGACGCCGCCGCCACCCTGACGCACAAGCAGTTCCCCGGCGGCCACATCACCCTCGTCGGGGCGAACAGCCCGACCAACCTCGCCATGCGGCCGATCCGGCTCCTGGTGTGCGACGAGATCGACAAGTACCCGCTCTCGGCCGGCGGCGAGGGCCCGCCGATCGACCTCGCCGAGGAACGGCAGGCCGAGTTCAAGACCAACAGCCTGACCGTGCTCGCCTGCTCGCCCACCGTCGCCGGCCGCTCGGCGATCGAGGCGAGCTACGAGGAGAGCGACCAGCGCAAGGCCTTCGTCCTCTGCCCGCACTGTCCGACGTGGCAGCCGCTGGAGTGGGAGCAGGTCAAGTTCGACAAGGACGACGACGGCAAGATCATCGTCGCGAGCGCGCGCTACGAGTGCATCGCCTGCGAGCGGCCGTGGAGCGAGGCGCAGCGGCTCGCGGCGCTGCGCACGATCGAGTGGCGGCAGACCAGGGGCTTCACCTGCTGCGGCGAGAAGCAGGTGCCCGAGCAGTGGGCGCCCCTGGCGCACGGGGTGCGGCGGGCACTGTGCCGGTGCTGCGGCACCCTGGCGGTCTCGAACGATCACGCGGGCGGACAGGCCTCCAAGCTCTACGCGCCGAAGCAGACGATCAGGGAGACGGTCGCGAAGTTCGCGCGGGCGCTGCGACGGGGGCCGGAAGCGTTGCGGACCTTCTTCAATACGCAGCTCGCCCGCACGTGGAGGGAGGGTGTCGACGCTCCCGAGTGGAAAGACGTCTACGCCCGGCGCGACGACTACCTGTCCGGCACAGTCTCGCACGGCGCGCTGATCCTGTTCGGCGGTGTCGACGTACAGAAGGATCGCCTCGAGGTTTCGATCTGGGGCTTCGGGCGCAACCGCGAGCGCTGGCTCGTCGAGCATCGGGTGTTGACCGGCGACACCGCCCGTCCGGCGGTCTGGAGCGAACTGGCGGCCCTGTTCGACGAGACCTGGGAGCACGCCAGCGGCGCCGAGATGGCGGTGCGGGATTGGGGTATCGATTCAAGCGCCTTCACCGACGTGGTCTACGCCTTCGTCCGCTCCCAGGCCGGGCGCGGCAACATCCACGCGATCGACGGCCAGGACAGCTACTCGAACATCTTCCTCGGCCTCGGCACGAAGGACGCAAACCCGAGGGGCAGGAAGATCCGGCGTGGCCTGAAGACGGTCCGGGTCGGCGTCTCGCTCGCCAAGCAGGAGCTGATGAGCTGTCTCGGCCTGCAGCGGCCCGCGGCCGGCGCGGCATTCCCGGCCGGCTTCGTCCACCTCCCGCGGGACGTGTCCGAGGATGGCGTTCAGCAGCTCACCGCCGAGGAACTGGTGGTGAGCCTCAGCCGGGGAAAGACCCGGCGGGAATGGGTGCCGATCGGCGGGCGCCGCAACGAGTGGCTGGACTGCCCGAACTACGCCCGCGGCCTCGCGGCGATGCGCGGCTGGGACCGCTGGCGCGAGACCCAATGGCGGACGCTGGAGGATGCGCTCGGCATCCGGCCGCAATCGGTCGCGCCCGCCATCGAGGTCGTCGCGCCGGCCGTGATCGCCGGCTCGCTGGCCGATCGGAACATGAAGCGTAGCGTCCGGCGCAGCGTGGCCCGCAAGGGGCCGGCGAGGTGGTGATGACCGACACGACGGAACAGGACCTCGCCAAGCTGCGCCGGCAGCTCGTCCGCTTGGACGACGCCATGAGCAGCGGCGTGTTGCGCGTCGAGCAGGCCGACGGCGGCGGCTCGACCGTGTATCGCGATTATGGCGAAATGCAGCTGGCCCGCCGGGATATCGTCGGCCGCATCAATGCCCTCGACGCGAAGCTGTCCGGCACCGTCCGGCGGCGCGCGCGGCGCGTCGTGATGGTCGGCATCAGCGGGTTCTGATCCGTGGCCGAGGCGTTCCGCACACGGCTGCGGGTCAAGGGCACCGGCGAGGTCGTCGCGGCGATGGCGTCGGCGGATCTCGCGGGCGGTGCTGCTGCGATCGAGACGACGCCCTACGAGGTCGCGGGCGGCACCGGCCGACGCTCGAAATCGTGGCGGGTCGGGTCCTGGGGGCCGAACGCCGCGATCACCTACGCGCTCGACGAGCTGCGGCGGAAATCGCGCGATCTCAGCCGGAAGAACGCCTATGCCGGCGCGGCGGTCGACCGGCTCGTCGACAACATCATCGGCACCGGCATCGTCCCGCGCTCGATCGCCACTCGTCCGGTTGCGGGTCTGAGCGAGGAACAGGCGAAGCGGGTCAAACAGGAGGACGCAGCGTTCCGCGCCGCACTGCAGAGCCTGTTCCTGGCCTGGACCGACGAGGCGGATTCGGTCGGCGCGCACGACTTCTACGGACTGCAGGCCATCGCCGTCACCGGCATGGTCGAGGGCGGCGAGAGCTTCACCCGCCTGCGCACCCGGCTCCTGTCCGACGGCCTCACCGTGCCGCTCCAGCTGCAGGTCTTGGAAGGGGACCACTGCGACCACCTCAAGACCGACGGGACCAACCGCATCCGCCAGGGCATCCAGTTCGATGCGATCGGCGCGCGGACCGGCTACTATCTGCGGCGGGAGCATCCCGGCGACGGCATCATCACCGGCGCGGGCATCGAGGAAACCCTCGTCCCGGCCGGCGACATCTGCCACCTCTACCGGGCGCGCCGACCCGGCCAGGACCGCGGCGAACCCTGGCTCGCGCGGGCGCTGCGCACCCTCTACGACCTCGACCAGTACTTCGACGCCGAGCTGGTGCGGAAGAAGAACGCCGCCCGCCTCGTCGCCTTCATCAAGCGCACTCTCGACGCGGCGGACGACGGCGAGCTCGGCGGCGGCCCGATGGGCTCCGATCCGGCCGACGACGAGGGCGTTGGCGTCGTTGAGATGGAGCCCGGCACGGTGCAGGTGCTCGCCGATGGCGAGGACGTCGAGATGTGCGAGCCCACCGACGTCGGGGCGAACTTCGAGCCCTTCGTGCGCGAGGCCAAGCGCAGCGTCGCCGCGGCGGTGGGGCTGCTCTACGAGGAGCTGAGCGGCGACTACAGCCAGATGGACGACCGCACGCTGCGCGCCGCGCTCAACAACTTCCGCCGCGCCGTCGAGCGCTGGCAGCATCATCTGGTCGTCTATCAGTTCTGCCGGCCGATCTGGCGCCGCTGGATCGACCTCGCCCTGCTCTCCGGCGCGCTGAAGCTGCCGGCCGGCATGACCCGGCAGCAGGCCTACGCGGTCGAGTGGGTGCCGCAGGCGTGGCCGTACATCCACCCGGTGCAGGACGTCGAAGGCAAGATGAAGGAGGTCCAGGCCGGCTTCACGACGCGCACCCGCGTCGTCGCCAGGGCCGGCTACGACGTCGAGCAGGTCGACGCCGAGAACGCCGCCGACAACGCCCGGGCCGACGACCTCGAGCTCTCCTACACCTCGGACGGGCGCAACGCCGCGAAGGCGCCGGTCGCCACCGCGCCCGCGCAGTCCGACGATCCACCCCGATCCAACGCACCGAAGGAGCCGCGATGACGAGCGCCCTGCGCGCCCTGACGGCCGAGCCGTGGGCGATCCGTCCCGACTACCTGCACTTCATGGCCTCGCTCGCGAGCCTCGACCGCGACGGCCGCGCCGATCGCCGCTCCGCCGAGGGTGAGGACTGGTTCCGGCTCGATCTCGCTGCCGCGGCGGGCCCAACCGCGCAGCGGCTCGAGGGTGCCCGCTACGCCATGCTCACCCGCGAGGGCGTGGCGATCATCCCGGTGGTGGGCCCGATCTTCCCACGTGCCAACCTGATGACCGAGATGTCCGGCACCGGCACCTCGGCGGCGATGCTGGCCCGCGACCTCGCGCTCGCCCGCGACAGCGTCGACGTCGGCGCGGTGCTGCTGATGGTGGATTCGCCCGGCGGCTCGCCCACCGGCATCAACGCGCTCGCCGACCAGATCTACGCCATGCGGGGACGCAAGCGCGTCCTGGCGCACGTCACCGGCACCTGCGCCTCGGCCGCCTACTGGCTCGCCTCGGCCGCGGGGGAAGTCGCGGTCGAGAAGACCGGCATCGTCGGCTCGATCGGTGTGGTGGCGGCGGTGCCGAAGCAGGTCGAGCCGGACGCCTCCGGCACGCTGTCGATCGAGATCGTCTCGTCGAGCGCGCCGAACAAGCGGCCCGATCCGCAGACCGACGAGGGCGCGGCCGAGATCCGTTCGCTCCTCGACAGCATCGAGGCGCAGTTCATCGCCGACGTCGCACGCGGCTGAAAGACGACCCCGGCCCGCGTGCAGAGCGACTTCGGCCGCGGTGGCGTGAAGGTCGGGGCAGATGCCGTCGCCGCCGGCATGGTCGACCGCGTGCAGACCTACGAGCGCAGCCTCGTCGAGCTGACCCGCACCGCCTCGGCCGAGCGCCGGGCGGCCCGCGCGGCGCGGGGCTGAACCCCGCACGAGATCCGGCCCCGAGCCGGCAATCCGGCGCATCCGCGCCATTCTCCGAAGGACGACACCATGGCCGCCGATCTGGCAGCCCTTCGCCGTGATCGCGCGAAGGCCTCCGCCCGCATGTCCGAACTGGTCGCCGCCGCGCGCGGCCGTTCGATGACCGATGACGAAACCCGCGACTTCGAGACCGCGTCTGCCGAGGTCACCCGCCTCGACGGCGAGATCTCGGCTGCCGAGGGCAAGCAGACCGTGGACGCGAGCACCACGATCTCCCGCGCCCAGGCCGGCGAGATCGCCCGGCTCTGCGCCGACGGCGGCGTGCCCGGCATGACCGCGACGCTGCTCACCGAGGGCGTGTCCGTCGACGACGCCAGGAAGCGCATCGCGGCGGCCGGCGAGGCGACGAACCTCGTGGCGCTGGCCCGACGCAAGGATCCGAGCATCCCCGAGGACCTAGCGGCGACGCTGCTCGCCGAGGGCAAGAGCGTCGAGCAGATCCGCACCGCGCTCTTCGACAAGCTCGTGGCGGCGGAGAACGACACGTCGATCGCCAGCCACGTCCCCGCCGATCCCGGCAGCAAGGCCGGAGTCGCCGCCTCCACCGCCAGCATGGAGCGCGAGATCAAGCGTGCTGGCCTCACCAAGAAGGAGGCTTGATCCATGCCCCTGCTCGAAACCGCTGTCGTCGCCTCGGACTGGCTCAAGCAGGAGGCGGAGAACTACCGCTCGCGGGACACCGCGATCATCGCCTCCGGCTCGGGCAAACTGAAGTCGGGGCAGGTGCTCGGCAAGCTCACCGCGTCCGGCAAGTACGTGCCGAGCGCCGCCACCGGCTCGGATGGCTCCCAGACGGCCGTCGCCGTCCTCGTCTTCCCGGTCGACGCCACCAGCGCCGATCAGAAGGCCGTGATCGTCGCCCGCGAGGCGACCGCAAGCCACAACGGCCTCACCTGGGGCTCCACCATCAACGATGCAGCGAAGCGCGCGGCGGCCATCGGCCAGCTGAAGGCGGCGGGCATCCTCGTGCGCGAAGGGGCGTAAGCCGATGCCCGAAACCATCCTCGACATCTTCAACCAGGATGCGTTCGCCGCCTCCTCGCTGACCGCCAACGTCGCGCTGGTCCCGAACCAGTACGGGCGGATCAACCAGTTGGGCCTGTTCACGAACGAGCCCGTCCCGACCACGTCCGTCATCGTCACCATCGAGAACGGCGTGCTCAACCTGCTGCCGACCCGCCCGCGCGGCGGGCCGGCCTCGCTCGGCACCCGCGGCCGGCAGAAGCCCAAGGCCTTCGTCGTCCCGCACATCCCGCACGAAGACAGCGTGCTCGCCACGGACGTGCAGAACATGCTGGCGGCCTATGGCGGCGGGATCTCGCTGGAGACCGTGCTCGGCTTCGTGAACCGCAAGCTGATCACGATGCGCAAGAAGCACGCGATCACGCTGGAGCACCTGCGGGTCACCGCTCTGCGCGGGGTCATTCTCGACTACGACGGCTCGCCGATCCTGGACCTGTTCCAGTCCTTCGGCGTCAGCGAGAAGGTGGTCGACTTCGTCCTCGGCACGGCCTCGACCGATGTCGGCGCCAAGTGCGACGAGGTCGTGGGCTACATGGAGGACAACCTTCATAACCCGGTTAAGTCATTGAAATATCTGCACTAAGGCCGCTTTCGGGCGGCCTTTCTTTTTTGACGGGCTCTACCCGCTAAGCCCTTGGAAACTAAGGCATGCCCCGCGATGCCCGGCCATCCGGTGTAGCAGCGAAGTAGCAGGACTTGCAGCATGGAACCCGTCACCGAAAACAGCGACATCCTCTATCGCGTGGCCGCCATCGCCGCCTTCCTCGGCATGCCGGAGAAGGCGACACGCCACCGCGTTGAGGCGGGCGAGATACCGACGTTCCGCATCGGCCGCACCGTATGTGCCCGCCGATCGACCCTCAACACGTGGCTCGCCGAGCGCGAGGCCACCGGCCGGGAGGGCAAGGCCAATGGCTGAACCTCGCATCACCGGCATCACCCTGTCTGAGGGCGAGCGCGACCGCGCCCTTGGCGTTCTCGCTCGCTTCTCGTTCGACTACGTGCCGATGCGCGTGCGTGGCTGCGCGCTGGTGCTGAGCGCCGAGGGCGTCCCGCTGGCGTCGTTGCCACAGTGCAAGTCGGACGCCGCCGCCGTGCGGTTCAGCGATCACGAGGTACGGCTTCAGGTCTCACGTGCCGCCCTGGCTGCCCTCCGCGCCCTCGGCGGGCGACTGCCGACCGAATGACGACCGAGGAGCGCGCGGCCTGCGTTGCGGCCCTGGAGGCTGCTGAGCGGGCTGCACAGGCCCTCCGTGCCGTCCTGGCGGTTGAGGGGCCCGAGCCCCCGCCGGATCTCTTCGACGCCGTGCCGCTGGCGGTCGCAGCGCAGGCTTGGGCGATCTCGAAGGACAGCGCCCGCCAGAGGGCCCGTCGCGGTGCCGGCTTCAAGGTGCGCGGGCACTGGTACGTCCCGCGCGCCACACTCAGCACCTGAGCTGCGCAAGGTCATCTCAGACCCCATGCCGAGCAACAGGTCTGCTTAAGCCCGCCGCTCGACAGTCGATGCGTGGCCGGCCAATGCCTGAGCGGTTTCAGTCTTTCGGCTTGTCGGCGCTCTCGTCACCGCCCGGCAAATCCGATCCCTGGCCCGGCCGCTCCTTCGGCTCGCCCCCGCCGGTCTGCTTCCGGGCGTCTTCGATCAGCTCTTCGGCAGCGTCGCGGTCACGCTCACGATCCATCTGTCCAACTCCGTTGCGAGACGGACGACATGGCGCGAGCCGAAGGGCGAGCAAGGTAGAAGGTTACACCGATGCCCGATCTTAGCCCCGTCGATGTGCTCTGGTTCGGCGCGCATCCTGGTGAGACCCACCGCATCCGGCCGGCGACGACAGAGGAAGCTACTACCTTCACTGTGCGTAGGCTCGGCTTCCCGCGGCTGATGACGATCGTGCGTCGCTCAGATGACGCCAGCACCAGCATCGCCGTCAGAGCCGACAGCGACATCGATCGTGCCATGGATTGCGAGCTCGCTGGGTGGTTCGACGCCGACCTCGACGCGGAAGCCGGCAAGGCTTGAGCCGTGAACATCAGCGCAGTGCTGCGCGAGTTGATGGCCGCAGGGCTTCTGGGTGAGGCTCTGATCGCGGCCGTCGAGCGCATCGAGGATGCTGACGACCAAGAGAAACGGCAGATCAGGGCGGCCCGCAACAAGCGGTATCAGGAACGGCTGAAGACGCGTCGAGCGGCCGAGGCCGACACCGAAGCGGCCGAGTCCGAGGATTAAGACGCTTAAGACGTCTAAGACGTCTCAACCGTCTTACACCGGTTCCCCCGAGACAAAGGTCTCCCCATACCCCTCTAAAAACCCAACCCCCTTACCCCAGGGGGATGGCGCGCCGACGAGCGCGAAGAAGGGGCACCGGCTACCGGAGAATTTCCGGGTGAGCCCAGCTGGGCGAGCCTTTGCCCGAGATGCTGGCTGGACCGAGGCGGAGATCGACGAGGCCGAGGCCGAGTTCGTGGATCACTGGACCAGCGTGCCCGGCGCTGCTGCACTGAAGCTCGATTGGGCGAAGACCTGGCGCAACCGCGTTCGCCGCTTCGGGCCGCCCGGCCGGCGCCCAGGCAACTCCGCAGGCCGCAGCTCCGGCACCGGCCGCGATAGCGCAGCAACCGCCCTCCTCAGACGCGACCGCATGGAGCGTGAAGCCAATGGCCGCTTTGACCCCTTCGACGATCCCCCAGCCGGTGGACGACCCAACGCCGGAGATCGACGCCCTCGTGACCCGCCTTCGGAGCGCGGCGCA
The DNA here is from genome assembly GCF_040270385.1 of Methylorubrum podarium. NCBI lineage: Bacteria > Pseudomonadati > Pseudomonadota > Alphaproteobacteria > Hyphomicrobiales > Methylobacteriaceae > Methylorubrum > Methylorubrum podarium. Next base: position 11,334 of record NZ_JBELQE010000040.1, read on the forward strand.
GTGGGAGGCTCCGGGCCGATACTCGATCTCGAGCCGATCCGCTCCGACCGACAGTGAGCGGCAGGCTCTGACGCGGCGCGCCGACGACCTGAGACGGGCCCTCTCGCCCGCGGCGAAAGACGAGATCCGGACCTCCCTGCTGAAGTGGATTGCCGGCCTCGACCTGCGGCTTAGCGAAGAAGCTCTGGACGACATGGTCAGCATGTTCGTCGCCTCGCTGATGGGGCTACCACTCTGGGCTGTCCGTCAAACCCTACTCAACTGGATGCAGGGTCGCATCGCCGACTGCAATCCGCGCTTCACTCCGAAGCCGCCGGAGTTGCGCCGCGAGGACGACAGGATCGTCGCTAGGCGCAAGCACGAACTCGGCAGCATCGACGCAGTGCTCGGCGCCACGGTCGAAGGTGTGCCGAGCGATGCCGAGCGTGAGCGGGCTCTGGCTCATTGGTACGAGAACGTGCGCCCGGCGCTCCAACATGCCGATGTGTCCGACGCTCTGAGCCCGGAGGCACGGCGTGATGAGCAGATCGAGGCAAACGACCGCTTGAGGTGTCGCGAGCGCGAGGCGGCCGGTTCCAATCCGGCGGGCGCTCACACCCTGGAGATGGAAGCAAAGTTGGATAGGATGCGGGCGCGGGTCGGCATCGAAAGTGGCGAACATCGGAAGAGCGAATGGCGCCCAGAAATCGAGGATTCGGAGTGCTAGAAACTACCCTCCGGCCAAACTCTTGTTAGCAGACTTGATACGGTGATGAGATCGGCAGCAATCGCTATCGGCCCTTTGCTGAAGTGAAGAACGTCTGCATATGGGGAGCTTGATAAGCCCGAGACCTATGCTCGGATAGGTGGTTTGCTGACGTAAGCGGAGGGCCCTGAACCGGACATTCGGTTTGGCGCCCATATCGGCGATCAAAGTCACGATGCCTCTTTCCTAAATGTCGCCAGCGCGACTCCCTAGGTGGCTATCGCGGCAGCAGCAGAAATCAGCACCGCGGCTGGTTCCGAGCCTCAAGTGCTGTACTATTTCGGAACGCGCTGAAAAAGGCGCTCACGGTGACGACCCTCAACCCTCAATTGGGCTTGAGGTCTTCGGCAAAAATGCGACGATCGAGCCTAGCTGCTAGCACCTCGATTGCTTCAAGTAACACTTCGCGATTCTTCCTCTTAACATTGTAAAGTCGCAGGAGTCGTTCCAAAGCCTCAGGGGTAGCTTCTGCAGCAATGATTGCTACTCCAGCGTATGGCAGGTTCGGACGCTTCGCGAGCACAAAGGTTTCTGCTAATTGCGAGGGGATTTTCAAGCCACGCCTCCGAAGGGAGTCGACCGCATTTCGCAGTACATGGCCGTATTCGTCCTCGTCCCATGTCGATCCATCCGGATCAGTTGCGGATAGGACGATCGTCATCAGCTCATCGACCAATTCTGGACGAAGCATGATGGCGCTTTCGATCAATCTCAAGCGGTTTACTTGGCTTAGATCCGGAATGCTGATCCATTTGTCTATAATATCCGTCCAGTTCCTAGTATCCGGGTGCAAGGGCGCGTTGTGGAGCCCATAGCCGTACCAGCCGAATTCATCAACCAAGCTCGTCAATCCAGAGACTGCTCCTTGCAATAGGTTCGGCAGAGCGGTCGGCGGATCAGACCGTTCGGCAAGCTTGGTGCGCGCCAAGGCTCCGAGTTCTATTTCTGGAAACCGGTTGAGTGTCAGAAGCGTGCCAACAGCGACGTCGCAATCGACTTGGTCAAGACGGTGGAGCAGATCTGCGAAGGAGGTCCGATCGCCGCCACGCGCGCCAAAGATCAGAAGGATATCGCGGTAGCGCGGTGCGATATCTTCCCTCAGAAGCCAAGCCCTAGTTGCTGCGCGGCGGGCCTCGTCGTCCGCGAAGAGCTTACTCATCGCGCCGAGTAAATAGTTCTTCCCACTCTTGGAAACGCCCTCATCAGCGAGGACCGCTCCAACTTCGGCGATGGTGTCCATCGCCCGCGCGAAGATTTTGATGCAGGCGCCGGGGTTGCGCCAGTCGGCACTGCTTAGCGCAACCCGCGCAGCGCGAAGTACGTCTTCGTTTGGCGGGTCCGCCATGGCAGCGGACGCCCCTAACCGTAGGAAGGCCGGCAGGTTCGTGTCTTCCGCAAGTTTAGTTAGCAGATGGGAATCTTCCTGCGTCAAGCGAATCTGCTCCAGAAAGTCCGTCAGGCCATAGAGTTCATCTGCCGTAGTCCCTTGGCGATAAGTTCGAACGCTAATACGTAGGGCAACGTCCGAGGCCACCTTCTGCAGCGCCGGCGCTAAGTCGCGCGTAGGCATGAAGACCCCCAAACCGTCTTCAAGCAATGTATCGACGACTTCCAGCGTGAGGAGGGGGTCGTTCTCGCGCACGACAATCTCACCACCGCCGCTCTGAGTGACCCATTGCCAACCGAGTCTGCGACGGATTTCGTGATGGATGGGCCGAGCCAAGCCATCTACGAATAGCCGCCCGACCCGCTCCCGGATCGACCATCCGGCGCTACCCCACAAGTCGGCTAGTAGAACTACAATATTTTCTCTTAACTCAGGTGTTACCCGAGCACCGTTGACGACGCAGCGACCGATTAACCTCAGGTTGGTTGAGAAGGCGTCATCCGGCGCCTGCAGCATCTGGCCGATATGCGCTGTAGGATCATCGAGCAATTCCAGGGCAAATTGCACGACCTGCGCCCACGGACGTTTCACCACATCGGCGATCCGCTCAGTAATCGCCTCGGGATACTCGTCGACTAGCTGAACAGCGGCTAGATATTCCTGGACGATCGGATAGGGAAACTGAAGGCGCCCATCGACGCGTCTGCGCAGGACGCCCGCGCCTGAGAGTTGGGCGAGCACTGCGTCGGCCGGCTCGGCGGTTACGTTGGCGATCTGCTGCAAGGCCTGTCGCTCAGAGAGCCCAATCTCCTCCCGCTCGAGACTTGCAAACGCGATGGATTGAGCGATCTTCCGTAGAGCGAGCGCCCCCATGCGCGGCTCTCGGACGCCCTTGCGCCGATCAGGGTCGAACAGCAGTCCCAGATACTTTTCAATGAGATCGGCGCGCCTACGGGGCAATTCCTTACCCGCTGACCATGCGCTCAAGAGGATCGCCAGAAAAAGCGGGATCTTTGCTAGCCTGGCGATGTCGGGATAGGCGTCGAGCGTGTCGGAGAAGGCCGGCCAGCTGAGCCCAGGTGTGAAAGAACTGTATTTATCCACTAGCTCTGAAATTTCGCGAAGCCCGAATGGCTGCAATTCGATCAGTTCGCCGCCCAATGGCGCGTTGAGAACAGCTGGATCGCGTAGGGTGAGCATCCACGCAACCATTGGGAAGCGGGCTGAGAAGACGCCGATCCGTCGGATGACCTCCGCACGGTGGGACGATGGCACCTCATCAAGCCCGTCGAATAGTACGCAGCACAGCCCCTGATCTGCAAGGCGCCGCCAGTCGACGCGAATCGAAAACTCGCGATTGATCCGATTATCCAAGTATTCGACGACGCTTTGGTCTGACTGGACGAAGCTCCCTAGCCCAATCTCGACTGGGACGATGGGCGTATGAACCAGCTTGCCGGCCACCGCTTGGAGGAGTGTCGACTTGCCGAAACCTGGGCCGGCCACCACCGCGACCCGCGCCAGATCATCGTTCGGGAAGCCCCTTAGGTCGATATTGGCCTCACCTTCCTCCGCATCCCAAGTGGGAGTCTCGTCCTCGAAGTCGCCGACAGGAGAGCCGCCCAGAAGCTTGGCGCGTGGCCAGATGAAAACATTCCCGACGGGGGCGCTAACGCCACGAGCTGGCAGCTCGACGCGCGTTAGCTCTAGGACGGCCATGCGATAGGCAGCTAGACCCCAGTCACGAGGCTCGAGCAGGTTGGCGCCGAAATTCTGCGCGATCGTCTGCCGCAAAGTTGCCGCTCGGAACGACCCGCGAACTCTTCCAGAGCCGCCGGCTAAGTCTCGCAGGCTGGCCAGGAAATGCTGCGGCACGGTTGACGCCGTCCCGAGATCAAGCCTTTGAAATGTCGCTTCGATGTCACCTAGTGTGATGACACGAAGCTCGACGCGCCGCAGTATGTCGTAAACGAGCTTGGGTTCTATCAATACCGCCTCGATGGAGGCCAGCCGTTGGGTGAGACCGACGCCCAGGCGCGATCTCCATTCAGCCTCGGTCGGAGCCTGAGTACGTTCAATAATCGCTTGCAGGTCGTCGGCCAGGCCGCCATGACGGCCCAGAGCCACCACCAAGCGGTCTTTTGCACCAACGTCGGCATCGAGGTGTTGGCTGGCGAATGCTCGCCAAAGGTCAGTCCAGGCCTCTCCCGTTCCCCGCAGCTGAGATTTCGCCTGAATCCAATCGCGATGCCCGTCCGCATAGGAAACGACGATGTCGTCCACATGGGAAGGCGCTTCGACCCGAACCTCTACAACCTGCTCGCGCGGCGGCCGCGGCTCAAGACTAAGCAGTTCAGCTAGAAACAAAGCTGCGACGCTGTTCTGGTAGAAGATGCCGTCTTGCGTTGTCGGGCCGCCAGCTTCTGCCATTTTGTTCGGTGTCTATCTCAAGGGTTGGTGAGCCGCTCATAAGGGGTGAACGCTCGACTGTAGCATATGGCATCCGCACGCGTCCGTCGCCCTATACATTTTTAAGACAACCATCCCAATGCACGCCCGGCGCGAGAAGAAGTTAAACTGCCAATATCACGTATTGCCAACATAATCCACAGTGAGTTACTACAAGAGCTGCTGCATCAACAGCAATATCACATAAAATTTATACTTTGAGTTTCCCGAGTTACCCGTGCCGTGAACGTAAACTTCCGGCTGCGCGATCCGGAGCCACTAGCAGCATACCAGCTGTCGGCCAGAGGTGGCCGCCGACGCTCGATGGAGTCGCCCGTGACCGAACATCGTGGGGGGCCGAGATGGGTCAGGGGCTGAACATCCGCTTCGGGGCCAAGAACTACGGTCCGATACCCACCGATTTGGTGAAAAACTCCAAGGCAGTGCGCCAAGCGCTGCCCAGCACAGGTCATCGAAGAATATTTATCTCTTGCCAGTGATGCGATACCGTTAGGGCCGCGTATCCCGTGCGATCCGGAAGCAGGATATTCTCCTGAATCCGCGGCTAGCGGCGCTGCTTCGGGCCTGTCCCGAGTTTTCCAACGAAATCGACCCAGTGCAGACATCAAGCTTCGGAACTGAGCCAAATCTGATGCAAACCTGACCCGACCGACACCTGTCACGTTTGTCACGTGCGTTGTCACGTTTTGTACAGTCCCGCCCGTGACGGAAATGCGTCAGCCTCAGAGGCATGACGCTCCACATCACCCTTCCCGAGCGCGTCAGCGCCGCCGTCACCGAGGACATGGCTGACGCCATCCGTCGGACGGCCGCCGCCCGCGGCATCAGCGTCGCCGACTACCTGCGCGGGGCGCTGCAGGGCCGCCTCCTCATGGACGGTACGCCCATCCGCCCCCTTCCCGACCTTCACCGCCTCGCCTCACCGGCAGGCCGCACCCGAACGCTCTGACGGAGATCCTATGCGCAAGCCCAAGCTGGCCGCCGAGGCCGTATCCTGCGAGACGGAGCTTACCGGCCTCGTCACCACCCGCAATAACCTCCAGACCCGGCAGACCGCTCTCACTTCCGAACTGGAGCAGGCCGTCGCCCGCCGCCGCGAGGCGCTGATCCAGGGCGCCGATGCCGCCGCCATCGCCGATGCCGAGCGGGCCTGCCGCGATATCGAGGGTACGGCCACCGGCATCGCCGATGCCCTCGCCGAGGTCGAGCGCCGCATCGTCGCGACTGAGCAGCGTATCGCAGCCGAGCGCCAGACGGCCGAGATCGAAGCGGTCGCCGCAGGGCTCGAGCGGAACGCGGCCGAGATCCAGAAGGCCGGCGACCGCCTCGCCAAGGCGCTGGCCGAGGTCGCCAAGGCGCATACCGGCCTCGCCATCACGATCAGCGGGTCTGCCGCCGGTCAGTTCGATCCGGTCAACGGCCCGGCCGGTCCCCTCGCGATCGCCAGCAACCTGCTGCTGCACGGGCTGGTGCAGGCGATGCCCGGCCTGGAGATCCGCGCCGAACTCAAGCCCTGGTCGACGTACAGCGCGCCTTCCCAGATCGAGGGCGCCGACCCGATCCGCATCGCCGCCGAGTTCGGTGAGCGTCTGCGCGAGACCGCCGGCAAGGTCCGAGCTCGCGAGATCGGGCACGAGCTGCCCGTCGGCGAGGACTATGCCGAACCGGTGCCGTTCGATCTCGCCGAGATGCAGATCTACGTCATCTCGCCGTTCTCGTATCACCGACGGGCGAACGCTCCGACGATGGTCACCTCCCCGGTCACCCTGGTGCCCTGGCCCGTGGCCGAGCGGGCGATCGAACTCGGTGTCGCCGCATCGTCCGAGACGCCGGAGTGGCGCCAGGCTCGGAAGGCGGATGCGGGCAGCGCCGACGCCACGACCACCCCCCACGGTTGGGGCAACGTGGTCGATATCGAGTTCGACCTCGCCGCGTGGCTGATCGACCAGCGCGCCGCTGCCTGACCCGAGATCGCCGGAGGGTGTCCTTCCCCTTCGGTGATGCGCCCGCTGATGATGACCCGGCTTCGGTCGGGGCCGCGGGCGCCCTCCCATTCCTCCGGCTGACAGGACACCCCGATGCCGATCCGTACCGACGACGAGTACCGCGCTGCCCTTGCCCGCCTCGACAGCGAGCGGGTCATCCTGCGCAGCCGCTCCCTCACCGACGATGAGCAGCACAACTTCGATGCCCTCATGCGGGACATCGAGGCCTATCAGGCGACACACTCGCCCGGCGCCACCGCTGCTCCCGTGTCCGGGCCGGCCGAACGACCCGCCCCGCAATCTGCATCCGCCCAGCCCAGCCCGCAGCCCGTACAGACAACCTCCGGCCAGGTGCTCGCCTCCGCCTCCATGCGCCGTGAACTCGAACGCCGCGGCATGACTGCGGTGGTCCAGCCCGATGCCGGCGCCTCCGCCTCTCAAGCCAGCATGGACCGCGAGATCCGTCGGCAGGGACTCACCCCGCTAGGGGCAGCCTGACCCTGAACCGTCAGGGCCCCTGGAGCCCCTGAACCTATACGGGTGGTCGGGGCCCCAACCATTCCTAGCGACAGGGTTCGAAACTGATGCAACAGAGCACGTCCGAACCCCTCATCACCATCTCGTCGGCCGCCAAGCGACTCGGCATCAACCGCAGCACGCTCTCCCGTCAGATCAAGGCCGGACAGGTGCGTGCCTACGGGCAAAAGGTGTTGCTTTCAGAGGTGTTAGTGGATCGAGCCGCCAACATCGACCTGACCCGATCGGGTCGGCGGGAAGGCCTGACGGAAGCCGAAAACATGGCCCGTGCATCAGAGTTTGATGCAACGGCTGATGCAACACCTGATGCAACGGACGACGAGCTGGAACAGGAAGCCGAAGGTACCTTCGTTCTGGTTGACGGAAAGGCTATGCCGCTAGGCAAAGCTCGGGCCTTGAAGGAGACGTACCTAGCCCGGCTCCGCCAGCAGGAGTTCGACGTGAAGGCGGGTTCGCTCATCGACCGTGCTGCCGCCGAAAGGGCATTCTTCGAGGAGGCGCGGGCGATCCGTGATGCATGGCTAACTTGGCCAGCTCGTATCGCCGTCGAGGCAGCGGACCAGATCTGGGTCGATCCGCGCACGGGCAAGGTTGATGAGCGGTCTTTGGTTTCTGTGTTGAACCACCTCGTGAGGCAGCACCTCACTGAACTGGGTGAGCCGGACCAACTCGGCCTTGGAGCAGTCGGCTGAGTGCAGTGGCTAAGCGGTGGGTCTCATGCGTCGGTTTTGCCGAACGCAGCTATCGATCCCTCTCGGACAATCCATCCACGCGCCTCGAATCCACGCTGCTGACCCGTTGCGGACCTTCCGCCCTGCCTGTTCGAATGTCCGCTCGGAAGGCGTTGCTGACCTCGCTGCATGTTTGACTCCCTCAGTTCTGGCTGATCCGCTCGATCAGCCCGGCTCCAGGCCAGCCCGTCACGGCATGACGCTCGTCGCGTCGGACATCACTGGAAAGAAGGACATCTCCAACTCTTATTCGTGCGGCATTGTCTCATGCGCATTGCTGAGCAGACCACGCAAGGTTTCGACCAACTCGGTCGCGCGATACGGCTTCTGCAGCAATGAGAAGCCGTTTGCGTCCTGATCTTCTCGAAGGTAGCCAGACGACAGCAAGATTGGCATGTCTGGCCATCGCTGGCGGATGATGTGCCCGAGCTCGATGCCGTTCATCGCGCCAGGCATGTTCACGTCGCTAAAAACGAGGGCGATGTTCGACTCTATTTGCAGGAGGCGGAGGGCCTCGTCGACGTCCTGCGCACTGAAAACCTTGAAAGCAAGCGACTCGAAAGTCGAGATCACTGTTGAGCGAACATCAGCGTCGTCCTCGACGACGAGTACGGCTTTCCCTGCACCATTGACCGAATTCAGCGGTCCAGGGGCGTTCCCTAGATCGATTTTCTCCGACAGAGAACTCCGCCCGGCAAGCACGGGCAACGTGATAACGAACCGGGTGCCTTGGTCCGGATTGCTGTCAACGGCGATGGTTCCGCCGCTCTGCTGTACGAAACCGTAGACCATGCTCAGACCGAGCCCGGTGCCTTTACCGGCCTCCTTTGTCGTGAAGAAGGGTTCGAATACGCGGGCGAGGACGGCTGGAGACATCCCTGTGCCCGAGTCGGTGACCGCGATCTCAACTGAGTGCAACGGCTCGGAGTCTTCCTGCGCGATCGCCCCATGACGCTTGATGCGAATGCCCAAAGCCCCCCCGTTCGGCATCGCGTCCCGCGCATTCACAGCGAGGTTGATGAGGGCGGCCTCGAACTGAGCGTGATCAACGCAGACTTCCGGCAGCCCATCCTCCAGGTCTGCGGAGATCGCAATCCGCTCCCCAAGAGTGCGTTCTAGGAGCTTGATCAGGCCAGGGATGAAGCTTGTGAAGTCCAGCGCTCTCGGCTGGAGAGGAGAGCGCCGCGAGAAGGCCAGCAGACGGCTGGTAAGTTCAGCGCAGCGGTGGGCTCCCTCGATGGCGCTATCGACGCGGCGAAGCGCCTTCTCGTTGCCCAGCAACGAGCTCTTCACTAGGTCAAGGTTGCCGATCACGATGCTCAGCATGTTGTTGAAGTCGTGCGCAATACCACCTGTCAGACGGCCAACCGCTTCAAGCTTTGAGGCGTGCTGCAAGCTGAGTTCAAGCTCCTTGCGCTCCGTCACGTCGAACCACATCCCAAACAGTTCGACCGGCGTACCGTTCTCATGACCGTTGATCACGATCTGATCGAGGATATGCCGTTCCCTGCCGTCCGCGTTGCGCCAGCGATATTCGAGAGTTACCGCGCCAGCTTCCGAGACCGTGCTCAAATCTGCAGAGATCCTGTCCCTGTCATCCGGTTCAAGCTGCTCTACCCAGAGGTTTGATTCAGCAAAGGCCTCGCGCGAGAAGCCAGTGATGCGCTCGATGCTGTCATTCGTGAAGTGGAGGCGTCGATCGTCTCCACTGAACGGTGAGGTGTAGAGCGCAATGGGGAGACCACGCAGGACAGCGGCCTGATGTTCCTCACGCCTGCGCAGAGCCTGCTCGGCTGCAAGCTTCTCGCCACGTACGCGCAGGTTTTCCAGGAGCAGCTGCTTCTCCGCCGCCGCCTTGCGCTGAATCTCCTCGGTCTTCAGGTATAGGTCGACGAAGACATCGACCTTCGATTTGAGGACGAGCGGTTGGATCGGTTTGAACACGTAGTCCACTGCGCCGGCCGAGTATCCGCGGAAGATGTGGATGTCCTCCTTGTTGTGAGCCGTGAGGAACAGGATCGGGACACGGGACGTGCGCGAGCGGCTGCGGATCAGGGAGGCGACCTCGTAGCCGTCCATGCGCGGCATCTGCACGTCGAGCAGGATCAGGGCGAAATCATCCCTGAGCGCCTGCCGCAGGGCTTCTTCCGGCGAGTTCGCCAGCACGAGGTCGATCGCCGGATCGGCGAGGACCTCGGAGGCGGCGAGGAGATTGCGTCGATCATCATCGACGATGAGGATCTTCGCCCGAACCGGATCGGGCTCAGTGCGGGCACTCGGCAGCTCGGCGGAGCCGCCAGGCCCGGTCGGAAGGAAACTCGGCCCGTCCTTCATCATGGTTGCCGATCGAGGGGCGTCGTGTCGCCGAGCCTGGGCGCGGGGCCGCGTGCGACCTCGCCACGCCGGGCCAACTGCACCCGCAGCACCGCGAGGAGCTGATCCATGTCGATCGGCTTCGAGACGTAATCGGACGCGCCCGCCTCAAGGCACTTCTCGCGGTCGCCCTTCATGGCTTTCGCGGTCACCGCGATGAGCGGCAGGCTACGGAAGCCGGCCTCCGCCCGGATCGCGCGCATCGTCTCGTAGCCGTCCATCCCCGGCATCATGATGTCGATCAGCATCGCATCGACGTTCGGGTTGGACTTGAGGAGTGCGATGCCGTCCTGCCCGTTCTCGGCGAACAGGACGTCCAGCCCGTGCTGCTCGAGGGCGCTCGTGAGCGAGAAGATATTGCGCAGATCGTCATCGACTAGGATGACCCGACAGCCCTGAAGTGACATCGCGTCCTTCCGCCCGACGAGGATCTGCTCCTCGACTGGAACGCGATTGATAGCGCGGTGCAGGAACAGCGCGGTCTCATCGAGTAGTCGCTCGGACGAGCGCGTATCCTTAAGGATGATCGTCGAGGCGGTGTGCCTGAGCTGCCGCTCCTCGGCGGCCGTCAGCTCTCGACCTGTATACACGATGATTGGCAATTCCTCCCCGTCCTGGGAGGCACGGATCTGCTCGATCAGCTCGGAACCGCCGATATCGGGCAGGCCGAGATCGATGATCGCGCAGTCGAACCGGCCGCCCGTCAGGGCTTCCAGCGCGGCGGAGGCCGTGCCGACCCCGAAGATCTTGACGTCTTCTTCGCTCAGGAGCGCTGTAATGCTGGCGCGCTGGTTCTCGTCGTCCTCGACGAGCAGGAGGTTGCGCACCGGCCGCGTGATGAAATCCTTCGAGCGCTCCAGGGCGCGCATCAGGCCCTCGCGCTCGACCGGCTTCTCCAGAAATCCGAACGCGCCCGCGCGGAGGCCGCGCTTCTTCTCGTCGTTGACCGAGATCACGTGGATCGGAATGTGCCGGGTGCGGGGGTCGTTCTTCAGGAGGTCGAGCAGGGCCCAGCCGTCCATGTCGGGCAGACCGATGTCGAGGGTGATGGCGTGCGGCTTGAAGCGGTGCGCGAGGCTCAGCGCGCCGGCCCCGTCCTGCGCGATCAAACCCTTGAAGCCACGCTCGCGCGCGAGTTCCAGCAGCACGGAGGCGAACATGGCGTCGTCCTCCACGATGAGCACGATGTGGTCGCCCGGGTGAATCGCGTGGCGGTCGTCCGCGGAGGACGAGAGCGCCATCGCGGCGTTCGGCTGGCGGCCAATCGGCCCCGACGGCGCGTACCCGTCCGATGCCTCCGCCGCGCGTCCGGTGAGTGCCTGCGCGGGCGGTTCGAAGGGCAAGAACAGGGTGAAGGTGCTCCCCGTACCGACGCGGCTCTCGACTACGATCTCGCCGCCCAGCAGGCGCGCGATCTCGCGGCTGATCGCGAGGCCAAGGCCTGTGCCGCCGTACTTGCGGCTCGTGGTTCCGTCGGCCTGCTGGAACGCCTCGAAGATGATCCGCTGCTTGTCCTCGGCGATGCCGATCCCGGTATCGGTGACGGACATGGCGATCCACTGGGTTCCGGCGCGCAGAGGCGAGCCCTCCGCCGAACCGATCTTGAGCGAAACGCTCCCCTTCTCGGTGAACTTGAAAGCGTTGGAGAGAAGGTTGCGCAGGACCTGCTGCAGGCGCTTCGAGTCCGTCCGCAGGGAGCGCGGCAGGCCCGGATCGACCTCGATTACAAAGGCGAGGTGGCGCTCCTCGGCGAGCTGCCGGAAGGTCCTGTTGAGATTCTCGCTGATGTCCTGCAGCGTGACTTCGCCGATCTCAAGCGACACCGTGCCCGACTCGATCTTGGAGAGATCGAGGATGTCGTTGATGAGTGACAGGAGGTCGGTCCCGGCCGCGTTGATCGTCTTGGCGAATTCCCGCTGCTTGTCGGTGAGGTTCCCGTCGCGGTTCTCGGAGAGAAGCTTCGAGAGGATCAGTAGGCTGTTGAGCGGCGTGCGCAGCTCGTGGCTCATATTGGCGAGGAATTGCGACTTGTAGCGCGAGGTCAGGCTCAGCTGTTCGGCCTTCTCCTCCAGCGCCGTTTTGGCGATCGAGACTTCGCGGTTCTTGCCCTCGACCTCACGCTTCTGGATTTCAAGCAAGCGCGCCTTCTCCTCCAGCTCGTCGTTGGTCTGCTGCAGCCGCTCCCGCTGGTTCTTCAGGAGATCCTCGGATTGCTGCAGCGAGGCGGCCTGCAACTCCAGGCGATCGTTCGTCTTCTTCAATTCCTCCTGCCGGCTCTGCAACTCGCCGGTCAGGAGCTGAGACTGCTTCAGGAGGCCTTCCGTCCTCATGTTGGCGGCGATCGTGTTGAGCACGATCCCGATCGACTCGGTCAGCTGATCAAGGAATGACTGGTGAGTCTCGCTGAAGCGGTTAAACGACGCCAATTCGATGACCGCTCGGACTTCCTGCTCGAAGAGGACGGGCAGCACGATGATGTTGAGGGGCGGCGCCTCGCCGAGAGCCGAGCCGATGGTGATGTAGTCGCCCGGCACGTGGGTGAGGAGGATGCGCTTCTTCTCGAAGGCGCATTGGCCGACGAGGCCTTGACGAAGGCGATAACGGTTCGAGAGGTTCTTGCGCTCCGTGAAAGCGTAGCTTGCCATCAGATCGAGAATCGGCTCTCCGCCCTCGTCCTCCACCATGTAGAACACGCCGCGCTGTGCGTTCACGAGCGATGCAATCTCGGACAGGATCAGGTTCGAGACCGTGGCGAGGTCGCGCTCGCCCTGCAGCATGCGGGTGAACTTGGCGAGGTTCGTCTTCAGCCAATCCTGCTCGGCATTCTTGAGCGTCGTGTCCCGCAGATTGCGGATCATCTCGTTGATGTTGTCCTTCAGCGAGGCAACCTCGCCGGAGGCCTCGACCGAGATCGAGCGCGCGAGGTCCCCCTTCGTCACGGCGGTCGCCACCTCGGCGATGGCGCGCACCTGGGTCGTGAGGTTCGCCGCGAGCTGGTTCACGTTGTCTGTCAAATCGCGCCAGAGACCCGCCGCGCCCGGCACCCGCGCTTGGCCGCCCAGCTTGCCTTCGACGCCCACCTCACGCGCGACGTTGGTCACCTGGTCGGCGAAGGTCGCGAGCGTCTCGATCATCTCGTTGACCGTGTCGGCCAGGGCCGCGATTTCCCCCTTGGCATCGACCGAGAGTTTCCGCTTGAGGTCGCCCTGGGCCACCGCCGTGACGACATCCGCGATGCCGCGCACCTGACCGGTGAGGTTGGCGGCCATCATATTCACGTTGTCGGTCAAATCTTTCCAGGTGCCGCCGACACCACGGACCTGCGCTTGGCCACCGAGCTTGCCCTCCGAGCCGACCTCACGAGCCACGCGGGTCACCTCGGAGGCGAAGGAGTTCAACTGGTCCACCATCGTGTTGATGGTCGATTTGAGCTCCAGGATCTCGCCCTTCACGTCGACGGTGATCTTCTTGGAGAGATCGCCGTTGGCGACCGCCGTCGTCACGTCGGCGATGTTGCGCACCTGACCAGTGAGGTTGGCCGCCATCATGTTCACGTTGTCGGTGAGGTCCTTCCAGGTTCCGCCGACACCGCGCACCTGCGCCTGGCCCCCGAGCTTGCCCTCGATGCCGACCTCGCGGGCGACGCGGACCACCTCGGAGGCGAAGGAGTTCAGCTGGTCCACCATCGTGTTGATGGTCGATTTGAGCTCCAGGATTTCGCCCTCAACGGCTACCGTGATCTTCTTGGATAGGTCGCCGTTGGCGACCGCGGTCGTCACCTCGGCGATGTTGCGCACCTGACCAGTGAGGTTGGCCGCCATCATGTTCACGTTGTCGGTCAAACCCTTCCAGACGCCGCCGACGCCTTTGACCTGAGCCTGTCCGCCGAGCTTGCCCTCCGTTCCGACCTCGCGGGCGACGCGGGTCACCTCCGAGGCGAAGGAGTTCAACTGGTCCACCATTGTGTTGATGGTCGACTTGAGCTCCAGGATCTCGCCCTTCACGTCGACTGTGATCTTCTTAGACAGATCGCCGTTGGCGACCGCCGTCGTCACGTCGGCGATGTTGCGCACCTGCCCCGTCAAATTTGCGGCCATCAGGTTCACGTTGTCGGTGAGGTCGGCCCAGGTGCCGGCCACGCCCTCGACGCGGGCCTGACCGCCCAGCTTGCCCTCCGAACCCACTTCTTTCGCGACGCGGGTCACCTCGGAGGCGAAGGAGTTCAGTTGGTCCACCATCGTGTTGATGGTGTTCTTGAGCTCCAGGATCTCGCCGCGCACATCGACGGTGATTTTCTTGGACAGATCGCCGTTGGCGACCGCCGTCGTCACGTCGGCGATGTTGCGCACCTGCCCCGTCAAGTTAGCGGCCATCAGGTTCACGTTGTCGGTGAGGTCGGCCCAGGTTCCGGCGACACCGCGCACCTGCGCTTGCCCACCGAGCTTGCCTTCCGAGCCGACCTCACGAGCGACGCGTGTCACCTCGGAGGCGAAGGAGTTCAGTTGGTCCACCATCGTGTTGATGGTGTTCTTGAGCTCCAGGATCTCGCCGCGCACGTCGACGGTGATCTTCTTGGAAAGATCGCCGTTGGCCACCGCGGTGGTGACTTCGGCGATGTTGCGAACCTGCCCGGTGAGGTTCTCCGCCATCATGTTGACGTTGTCGGTCAGGTCCTTCCAGGTCCCGCCCACGCCCTCGACCTGGGCCTGGCCGCCGAGCTTGCCCTCCGTGCCGACCTCGCGGGCGACGCGGGTCACCTCGGAAGCGAAGGAGTTCAGCTGATCCACCATCGTGTTGATGGTCAGCTTCAAGGCGAGAATCTCACCCTTCACATCGACGGTAATCTTCTTGGACAGATCGCCCCGCGCAACCGCGGTCGTGACCTCGGCGATGTTGCGCACCTGCCCGGTGAGGTTCTCCGCCATCATGTTGACGTTGTCGGTCAAGTCCTTCCAGACTCCGCCGACGCCCTTGACCTGCGCCTGTCCGCCGAGTTTACCCTCCGACCCCACCTCCTTAGCGACGCGGGTCACTTCCGAGGCGAAGGAATTGAGCTGATCCACCATCGTATTGATGGTCGATTTTAGATCGAGGATCTCGCCCTTCACGTCGACCGTGATCTTCTTGGACAAGTCGCCGTTGGCCACCGCGGTGGTGACTTCGGCGATGTTGCGGACTTGGCCCGTCAGGTTGGCCGCCATCAGGTTCACGTTGTCGGTCAGGTCCTTCCAGGTTCCGCCGACGCCCTTGACCTGCGCCTGTCCTCCGAGCTTGCCCTCGGAGCCGACCTCGCGGGCGACGCGGGTCACCTCGGAAGCGAAAGAGTTCAGCTGATCCACCATCGTGTTGACGACCTTGCCGATCCGAAGGAACTCGCCGCGCAGGGGCCGGCCCTCGATCTCGATTTGCATGGTCTGGCCGAGGTCGCCCTTGGCGACAGCCCCGATGACGCGCGCCACCTCTGTGGTGGGCTGAACCAGGTCGCCGATCATCGTGTTGACCGACTCGACGCAATCGTTCCACCCGCCGGTCGCGGCCGGGAGCTTTCCGCGCTCGCCGATGCGCCCGTCCTTGCCTACCGCGCGGGCAACCCTGTCGAGTTCACGAGCGAGCCCTTGGTTGAGCTCGACGATATCGTTGAACGCTTGCGCGATTTCCCCCTCAATGCCCGTCAGATCCAGCGGCAGCCGAGTTGAGAAGTCACCCTTCCGAAACGCACGAAGGCTCTTCAGAAGAAGCTTCGGCTCCAACTGCAACGTAGTCGGTGTCATGCGGGTACACCCTTAGGGTAGATGATTCAGCCCAGCGAGGCATTCTTTGGGTCGTCGGCGGCTGTGACAAACCACTGCCGAGGAAGAACGGCAATAGGGCGCAACGTGAATGGTTGCTCGATCCTTCGGCTCGCAGAGCGGCCCAGCACGTTGCTCTTCCCGATGCATGGCCGTTCGGCTGAGAACAGGCCCTCTCGTCGCGGCGCAGATCGTGGTTTTTTCGTTCCGCGGCGCGCTCTGCCCTGACGAGCAGCAAGCTAGAGGCTGTTATGGCCTTGCTGGCTGGGAGGCTCAGATGCTGGGATATGGGCCTGTCCCGGAAAGCCTACCCATCTGATAAACCTGATGCTAATCTGTAGCCACCAATGTTGACGCCAAGGCACTATGTATTCCCTGCGTCAACGATCGGTTTTGTATCAACAGCGTGCTATCCGCTGGCTGCGGGCGAAGGTCCGTTAATGGCGCGAGGTCGTCAGTCAGCGCGCAGATGTTGAACAGCGGCTTCCCACCCTTCGCAGGCATTCGGAAGGTCCGCTTACCGGCAAGCTGCCCGGACCTCACAGACGAAGTTTGGCTGGAAGACGGGCATTCCCGAGCAACTGCTCGCCGCCGCCCTCGAACATGGTGATACACACCGCGCTCGCGGCCCTGGGCGCTGTCGATGACGGAGTGGTCGAACTGACGGCGCGAACATCTACCACGTGGCGTTCCGCATCGAACGGACGAGGTGCTCACGGCCCTGCGCGCTCTTCGTCGAGGTAGGAACAAAGGACGCACCGGCGAAGATCAGCCCGCTGGGGGCTCCACCGCGCGACAGGTCAGTTCGGCGTCGACGGGGCAGCCGACGCAGGCCTCGTAATCACATAGCCGGCAGACCGCGTAGGCGTGATCGAGATCGGTGACGAAGCCGCGCAGAACCTTCTCTGCCAAAATTCCAAAGGTCTTCCGCTCCTCAACTGTCAGAACGGTCAGCGCTTGTGTGACCGTATGATCTCTGGAGGCGATCACGGCCTGACATGTCACTTGACCGGCGGCGGTCAGTTGTAGCGCGACGGTCCGCCGATCTTTGGCGGATGGTGTCCGGATCACAAGCCCGTCATCAACCAGGCGGTCGACCAAGCGGACAGTGCCCGGATGCGACAGCCCGAGGGACCGGCGCAACCGCTCGATCGTCATGCCGGGATCGTGACCCAAGAGGGCTAACGCCGCTGCTGCGGGCCCGAGTTCTGGTGCCTGTGCCTGCGCCTCGCGCAGCATCGCATCCGAGAGACCCAGCGCCAGCGCGCCGATCACGTTTTCGCTTCGACTGACCATTCCACGAAAATATATGCGTCACGCATAGACAGCAAGTCAGGAGGTGATTATATGCGTGGCGCATACATTGGAGTGCCACGATGCAAACGCTGTTCTTTCAGAGCCTGATGCGCATGGCGCAGGACCGTGGGATCGCCGTCACCGGCGTCGGCCGTGTTCTCGCGCTTATAGGTGTCGTCCTACCGCTGTTCATGATCGGTATCCTCAAGTTCACCGCGGTCGAGGTCGAGGCGCTCAAACCCGTCATCAGCGGCACGCCGTGGCTCGCTTGGCTTTACTCCGCCTTCGGTGAGTCAGGCGCCTCCTATCTGCTCGGCACCGTCGAAGTTATTACGGCGTTGCTGTTCGTGGCTTCGCCCTGGTCGGCGCGCGCTGGAACCGTCGCTGGCGCGATCGGGTCGGTTACCTTCGCAGTCACATCCTCGACGCTTCTCGCCCTTCCGATCTGGGAGGAGGGATCGGGTGGCTTCCCCTGGCTCAACGCACTGGGCTCATTCCTCATCAAGGACGTGGCGCTGCTCGGCGTCAGTCTCGTCGTGCTCGGCGAAAGCCTTCCACGGCTGCGCGCGACCGCCTGAGTAGCGAGAGGTCGTGAAAGCCGTGAACGGCGAACAGCGGATCCAACGCGTCTCGGTGGTCGCGACCGTGACGCTCTCCATCGCCGGCGTCACCGTGGGCCTCGCTGCCGGGTCCACCGCGATCGTCTTCGACCCGCCAAACCTTCGGCACTCGCGCTGCCGGTAGCCTCTGGCTCGCCCTCGGCCTGCCCGTCGCCCCCGAAATGCGGGAGGGCCGGCGTCAATCCGATTTCGGCTTCACCTACGAATCCCTTCCCACCACCGCAGAGAGGAGCGCCTGGACATGACTTGTGTGCGAAAGCGAAATCTTATCGACAAAGCGGGCAAGCCCTACATTCGCTATGTTGTGGACTACAAAGACAGCGCGGGCGTTCGAAGAACTCCACAGTTCGAGAAGAAGAAAGAGGCCGACGCGTATCTTGATAAAGTCAAGCGAGAACTTTTCGAGGGCGTCCACTTGGCGGCTTCACAAGCCATGACTTTCACAGATCTCGCAGACCTGTTTTTGAAGGACTGCGAACGTCGCCACCGCATCCGAGATGCAATGTCGGGCAACACCCTTCGGCTCGCGCGACTGATGGTGCGGGGCCATCTCTTGCCAGCCTTTGGTAAAGACAAGGTGACGGACATTACGGGGGCGAAAGTGCGTAGCTTTGTGAACTCGAAGGCAGAGCGCTACGCACGCGTAACTGTAGGCAAGATGATAAAGCAACTCAGGGATATATTACAATTTGGAATTAGAGAAGGACACTTGCGCCGCAATGTTGTCCGAGAAGACCCGCCGCGCAATCCCGTCCCCGCCCGTGGTCAAATTGAGATCCCATCTATTGAGCAGTTGCGATCCATTGTTGCGGTGATTGAGAAATCGCCGAAAGATGCTTCGGACAGACTTGTAAAAACTGGATGGCGCGCAAAAGAGGCTGGAGCACAACAGATACCGGTTGTCGTCTACCTCGCCCTCACGGCCGGCTTGAGGTGTGGAGAGATTTGCGGTCTGCGTTGGGAGAATGTCGATCTGATCCGAGGCATCATTCACGTTAAGCACAGCCTATCGCGGGTCGATGGCCTGAAGGGGCCGAAGTCGAAGGCCGGCCTGCGGACCGCTCCAATCGTCGCCGCCCTGCATCGGCACCTGCACGTGCTGTGGGATGCGCAGGGCCGCCCTCCTGTGGGTCCGGTGATCTGCACCGAGCAAGGTGGGCCGGTAGCGGCGCAAGCCTTAGGCAAGCAGTTGTGGCTGCCGGTGGCGAAGGCCGCCGGGGTGACACGCGATAACGGCACGCTGATGGGATTGCACGCGGTTCGGCACGCGGCGGTAAGCCTCTGGATCAAGGCGGGGCTCGGCGATCTCGCGCTGAAGGGGGTGGTGGGGCACGCCTCGGTCTCTACGACCAAGGACGTCTACGGACACCTCTATGCCGCCGAGGGCGACGCGGGGCGGGCCATGAATTCCTCGCTTGCGCTGCTCCGCCTGACGCACGAGCTCGACGCACCAAGGTAGCAGAGAAGCCTCCTGCAAAGTTGCAGGAAAGTAGCACGGCCGACTAAGTGGCTGATATTCAAGACATAAATATTACATGGAGGACAATCTGCTCGGTGAGACCATGAGCGGCGTGCACGCTCTGGCGTCTCCGGAGTGGATGGCGAAGTTCACCAGCCACGCCTCGGTCAAGGAGGCGTTCAAGTACTTCACGGCGACGCAGAATCCCCTTCGCGACAGCGTGCGGAAGGGCTTCCCGTTCAAGGGCATCCTGTTCGAGGAGTATCGGGGCGCTGCCTCCTACGTCCAGGAAGACGGCTCGATGAGCGTGCCCGACCGGTTCATCCCGGCGGGCGACGTGCGCTTCTTCCCGCTGGGGACGAACGACACGTTCACGAACTACTGGGCGCCGCCGGACTTCTGGAGCAGTGTCAACCGGGCCCCGCTCGTCGACACCCCGGATGCCGAGGTGTTCGTGGCGCCGCTCGAGCCGAAGAAGTTCGGCAAGGGCATGGACATCCACACGGAGTCCAATCCGCTGCCGCTGGTGAAGCGGCCCCAACTGCTCGTCCGCGGCACCACCTCGAACTGATCGAGTCCGCCCGCCGGCCCCCTGCCGGCGGGCGCATCCCTCACCATGAGCGCCCGCGCAGCGGGTCGCCGCACCGAGGAGCAGCGTCATGCGACTGCGCGAGAAGGGCAAGAACGACAACGAGACCGTCGCCATGGGCTGGGACGAGGCGCAGGCCGCGCTCGCCGCCGGCACGCACGAGGTCGCGGAGGGGGCGGCCGTCGAGGAGGGCCGTCAGCCTGGCAGCATCGCGCAGCAGGCCGGCCAAGGCGACGAGGCGTCCAACGACGACCTCGACGACAAGACCAAGGTCGAGCTGGAGCAGCTGGCCAAGGAACGCGGCGTCGACATCGGGTCGGCCAAGACGAAGGCCGACATCATCGAGGCGCTGCGCGCGGCCCGATGAGCGCCTTCGCGATGGCGATCGACGCCACGTTCGAGGATCCGAACCACGGCGAGGACGCCATCTGGCGTTCGGGCGGCACCGGTCCCGGCCTGCCCGTGCGCATCCTGCGCCTGTCGCCCGAGGCCATCGTCGGCCTCGGCGACCAGCGCTACGACCTCAACGCGATGCTGATCTCGGTGCGGTTGTCCGAGGTGCCGGAGCCGGCCAAGGGTGATCAGGTCGACATCCTCGACGAGATGGGCGCCCTGTTCGAGACGCTGCAGGTCACCGGCCTCGCCCGCATCGACGTGCGCCGGCTGGTGCGCACCTGCGAGGTCTCGCCGCTCGCGCCCGACGAGCCGGACGACGAGCCGTGAGGTTCAGCACCACCGTCACCGACCCGCGCGCCGCGATGAACGGCACCGAGCGGCAGATCGCCCGGTCCGTCACCGCCGGCATGCGCGAGGTGACCGACGGCCTGAAGGAGGATCTGCGCGCCGACGTGCGCGCGGCCGGCCTCGGCCAGCGCCTCGCCAACACCTGGCGCGGCCAGACCTTCCCGCGCACCGGCGAGAGCGCGGAGTCCGCGGCCTATGTCTCCAGCAACGCCCCGAAGCTGATCGATGCCTTCGACCGCGGCGTCACCATCACCGCCCGCAACCGCCGCTTCCTGGCGATCCCGACCCCGGACGCGGGCGTGCGGCAGGTGTCGAAACGCCGGTCCAAGGGCTCGACCGGCAACACGCTCACGCCCGCGGCCTGGGAGCGCGAGACCGGGATCAGGCTGCGCTTCATCCCGAGCAGGAACGGCGGCGGGGTGCTCGTCGCCGACGCCTACTATCGGCGGCAGGCGGCGCGCTACCAGGGCCGCAAGTCCTTCCGCCCGATCAAGGAGGCCGGGCCCGACAAGGGCCGCTCCTTCGTCGTGATCTTCGTGCTGGTCCGGCAGGTGAAGCTGCGCAAGCGGCTGGACATCGACGCGACCGCGAAACGCTGGGCCGACCGCGTGCCGGGCGCCATCGCCGCGAACTGGGAAGCCTGAATGGAGGAAGCCGCGCGGCTACCTTACGCGGTCACAGAGCCAAACTAGGCACTGCAACAGGCAATTGGAGAAACGATTTCGGACACAGCTCGCACTCGATCCGACGCAAATTATTCGCCGTCTTTGAGCGCCTTTGCCAACATGATATCTAGTTCGCCTTGAAGTTGTTTAGTTTTTCTCTCGACTAAAACAAACAATTCGTCTGGCCATACTTCACCAAGCGCAATCGGAAACCTGTCGTCATCTCCAGCTGCACGCATTGCTCTATAAACCGCTACATGGCGTACATATTGCATTAGCGCCTTTTGCAATTCTGGACTTGCTTGGGCCAAATGGATTTTTGTCTGTATGATTTGCACTATCTCATCATGATTCGGCAAAACTACCCGACTTTCTATTTCCTTTGCGATGTTTTTTAGTCGTTCGTCCGAGCTTCTTTTGTCCAAAATCCTGTTCCATACCGCATTGTCTTTTTGCAATCTGGAATAGATTGGCCAATAAAACTCATTCAATTGCTGCGATTTGAAATCTAAGCTAGATTTAACGAGCAAATTACGTCTATTTTCTGCGACATTTAGATCTTTTTGTATGCGCGCGACAATGACGTCTAAAGTTTTTTCCGTGGCTTTGCCACTAAACCATACAATTGCTGCGCCTAGCGCTGTCGCCGTCGTCAGGCTCGCGATTATCCCGCTTACAAGGCTGTTCATCAATCCCTCTCGGAGACTCATGTGAGCGCGTATTCATAACACCAGTAAATAGATGTGCAATATACGCATCGCCCAGCGGCACTTCAGGTCGCCTCATTCGTCGCTGTCAGAAAAAAGAAATACAATCCAAATTTTTCGCATCTATTCTGCTATTCCCATCGAATTAACCCTTGATCTCGGACTTTCCGCGCGAACTAGCCGAACAGTTCGAGGCGGATGGATGTATGACCCATCTCATCAGCAGGTGAGGTGCTCTCCTTTGACAGCTAGAAGTTAGCGAGCCCTCATGCCGAGCAAGCGCGAGCAGGTCATCGAGGCCGTAGCCGGCTTAGTGAAGCAGGCTCTTCCGAAGGCCACGCACTACCGCAACGAGGAGAAGGCGCAGACCATCCCGGCCGGCGGCCACGTCAACGTTGAGGACGGCGACCCGGGTGACCCCGAGGTGACGCTGAACCCGACCACGTGGATCTACGAGCACCAGATCCCGGTCGACGTCGCGGCGAACAACAGCCGGACACAGACCGCCGAGACCCGCCTCGACACGATGATGCAGGCGATCGGCGCCGCGGTCGCGGCCGACCGCACCCTCGGCGGGCTGTGCGACTACCTGCAGGTCACCGCCGCGCAGACCGAGGGCCTGACCTCCGAGGGCGCGCCGACGTCCCGCTACGGACTCATCACCATCGTCGCCGTCTACGGCACGACCGACCCCCTGAACTGAACCACCCCGCCAGAGGAGAGACCCATGGCCCGCGCGCGCGGCTCGAACGCCATCATGGCGGCTGCCTTCGAGACCACCTACGGAACCCGGCCGACGACCGGCTACATGAAGCTGCCCTTCGTCTCGTCGAACCTCGGCGAGGAGCAGAACCTCATCGAATCCGACCTGCTCGGATACGGCCGCGAGCCGCTGCCGCCGTCGCGCGACGTCATCAACAACGACGGCGACGTCGTCGTGCCGATCGACCTGCGCAACTTCGGCCAGTGGCTCAAGCTGTTCATGGGCGCGCCCGCGACCGCGACGGTCAGCGGCGCGCAGGAGCACGTGTTCTCCTCGGGCGCGGTCAGCCTCCCGTCGATGACGGTCGAGGTCGGGCTGCCGGAGGTGCCGAGCTACGGCAAGAACTTCGGCGTCCGCGGCAACACCATGCGGGTGCAGATGGCCCGCTCGGGCCTGCTCACCGCGACGCTCGGCCTGATGGCGCAGGGCGAGGTGAAGGAGACCACGTCCGGCGCCGGCACGCCGACCGAGGCCGCGATCGAGCGCTTCTCGCCCTTCCAGGGCGCGATCACCCGCGCCGGTGTTGCGCTGGCGTCCGTCTCCTCGGCCGACTTCACCTACTCGAACCAGCTGGAGAAGGTCGAAGTCATCCGCGCCGATGGCCGGATCGAGGACGCCGACCCCGGCATGGTGGCGATGACGGGCTCGATCACAACCCGGTTCGCGAACACGACGCTGCTCGATCAGGCGACCTCGGGCGCGCCGGTCGAGCTGACGTTCGGCTGGGTCACCGACGCAACGCGCTCGCTCGTGTTCCGGGTGCCGGCGGTCTACCTGCCGCGCGCAAAGACCCCGGTGACGGGTCCGAGCGGCGTGCAGGCGACCTTCAACTGGCAGGCGGCCAAGGACAGCGTCTCAGGCAAGACCGTCATCGCCACGCTGCGCAACAACGTGGTGACGTACTGAGGCGCTCAGCGGATGGCGCCCCGAGAGGAAGTCACAAACCTCCCAAGGGCGTCCCAAACACATACATATGAAAACACAATCTCCTGCCCGGCAGCCTTGATCTGCAAGTCGACCCCAGCGCCGCCATCGATAGACGCGCTCAATTTAGAGATGGCCATGCTCCGAACCGCGTCGGGGCCTCCCGATGCGTACTGGTACTTCAGCGCCTCGCTTAGTTTGTCGTCAACAAAACTAATTCGTCCGTCAATTGATTGCACAGTCGTTTCTAGATTGTTGTATCTGCCGATTACGGCTTTTGCCGCTTCATCCTTAGACATTTTGCTGATCGATGAGCCTGCGATCTGCATACCTACGATGTTCGGCGCCTTTTCTGCGGCGGAGAAGACGCATAATTTCTCACTAAGTTCTGCAGCTCGAGCCGCATCTGCTGAAGCAAGCAATGCTGCCGCGAGCGACAAGTGCGCTATTGCTCTATAAATTTTCGGTTTGTTCGGCATCTTTACTCCGCCCTTGTAAATAGAGGCGACCAGTGAACAGCGCGCCACGGCAATCAGCACGCCCGCGCCGCTTCGATCAACCCATTCTGAGGACCTGCGTATGCTCAGATTGCTATCTCAGGCAGAAGAAACGTCGTGGCTCGACCTACTTCCGGGCGTCCGCGTTCGGGTCCGCGCCGCGACGCCGGCCGCTATGATCGCCGCCCGCGCCGAGGCAGGTCAGGCATACCGGCCAGAGCACGCGCCCGAAGGCGACGACGCGCCCGACAATCGCCGCTGGAACGCGGCCGAGTTGCTGGTGCGCGCCTTGGCCCGCTACGCGATCACCGAGTGGGAGGGAATCGGCAGTGCTGAGGGCGAGCCGGTCCCGGTCACGCCCACCAACGTGGACGGGCTGATGAAGGTCTGGCGCGCGTTCGATGCCTTCGACCGCCTCTACGTCATGCCGTTGCTCGCCGAGGGCGAGGAAAAAAACGCCTGATCGCCCTCGCAAAGTGGCACTTCGGTGGGGGCGCTGACTACTGCCGCGCCTGCGAGGATGTCTGCGAGGGCTGCCCCTACACCGAGCACGCACCGCAGACAGCGGCCGGGCATGTTGCATGGGCCGTCGTCGAACGTTGCGGCGGTCAGGTCCGAACGCATTTCGGCGGGGTCTACGGCCTCGACTTCACGGCCATCCTGATGATGGCCGCAGCGATGGGCGCGCCCGGCGGGCTGCTCTCCGAGATCCTGCCGTTGATCGAGCCAGTCGTCGTTGCCGCGTACCGAGAGGGCGCTGAGAATGCCGAATAACATCGCCATTCGCATCCAGGCCGAGGGGGGCGTCGAGCTCCGGCGCACCTTCGAGGACGCGGGCCGGGCCGGGCAGGACGCCTTCCGGCAGGTCGGCACGGCAGCCGACCAGGCGAGCGCCGCGACGGATCGCCTGACGCAGAAAGCGCGGGATGCCGCGAGCGCAGCGCAACGCACGGGATCGCCCCCCTCGACGGGCCAGCCCGGCGCGAGCGCCGCCACGATGCGCGAGGTCGAGCGGGTCCGGTCGCGCCTCGACGAGGAGTACCGCAACGCTCGGCAGCTTGACCGGGACATTGCCGTGATCGAGCGCGGCACGGCCTCGGGCAGCCTCTCGGCGGATTATGCCGCCCGCCTGCGCGGGCTGGCCGAAACGCGTTACGGCGGACCGGGAAACGACAACAGCCCAACGCGGCGGGGCCTCGACAGCAACCAGCGTCGGGACCTGATGTATCAGGGCGGCGACGTCGTTGCCTCGCTCGGCTCTGGCGCCGGGATCGGGACCGTTGCATTCCAGCAGGGCCCGCAGATCCTACAGGGCCTCGCCGCCGGCGAGGGCGGCCTGTCCGGCGGACTGAAGGCACTAGGCCAGAGTGCGCTGGGCCTCGTCACGCCGCTGACCGTGGCGGCCACCGCGGCCACGGCGCTCGGTGCGGCGTTCACTCTCGCCGCCACGCAGGCTTCGAATGATCAGGCCGCTCTGGAGAAGGCGACGCAGGGCATCGGCCGCGCGACCGGCGCGACGGCGGGCCAGCTCGACCTCCTGTCCCGTAGCGCGGCCGAATCCGGCAAAATCAGCACATCTTCGGCGCGCGAGCTGGTGGCGAGCTACACTTCGACCGGCCAGCTCGCGGTGCCGGTGATCGAGCAGCTGACGCGGCTGACCTCGGACTACGCACGCCTGACGTCCCAGGAGCTTCCGGTGGCCGGTGCCGAACTGGCCCGGTTCGTCGCCGAGCCTGCACGCGGGGCCGAGGATCTTGCCTCGCGCATCGGTGGCCTCGACGACCGGACAATGCAGTTCGTCCGGTCCCTTGAGGTCCAGGGCGATCGGACCGCCGCCCAGACAGCGCTGGCAGACGCGCTCAAGGCCACGATCGACGCGAACACAACGGCGACGACCGGCTGGGCGGCGGCGTGGAACACGGTGTCGAGTGCGGCGGATAAGGCTTGGGAGAGCATCAAGCGTGCGGCAGGCTCTGCGACCGGGCTGGCGCCGGAGAGTGCGCAGGCGGCGCTGGACCGCTATAGCAAGCAGGTCGAGAGGACGAACAATATCCGGGCCTTCACCGGCCAAGGCCCTCTAGAACTCGGCAGTAGTGCTATCCGCAACCGCGATGCCGCCGCCATCGTTGCCGACACCGAGGCACGCGAGGCGCGAGCCAGGGCCGCAGAAGAGGCAGCGGTGCGGGCATCCAAGGTCGCGGGCGAGGCTGCCCGGTCGCTCGACCCGCAGCGGAAGGCCTACGAGGACCTCATCTCGAAGCGGAACGAGCTGAACGAGGCTCTGAACAATCCACTCGCCCGCAGCAAGCTCGCCAACGTCGATGAGGTGCGCGAGGCGGCCACGGCCTACGATCGTGCAGTCACGACGATGGTGGATGCCAACGGCCGCCTGATCACCAGCGCCGAGCGGTCGCGTCAGGCGGACCAGCTTCGCGCCGATGCGCTGAAGGCGAACACGGCCGAGGAGAAGGCCGCGGTTGCCGAGCGACAGAAGGCCTTCGATCTCGCCGGCAAAGCCCTGACGCCGCTGAACGCCGGCGCTGAAATTACCCGGGCTGGCATGCTCGCCCGCATCGAAGCCGACTCGAAGAAGAGCGGCGGTGGCGGCTCCGATGCCGAGAAGCGGGACGACTACGACCGCGCCATTCGCTCGGCCGAGGACCGGACCCGCCGTCTCGAGGAGCAGGGTTCGACCTACGGCATGGGCGCCGAGGCGATCGAGCGCTACCGGGTGCAGACAGAGTTGCTGACCGCCGCTCAGCGTGCCGGCCGAGACATCACGCCTGAGCTGACGCGTCAGATCGAGGAGTACGCGAACAAGGCTGGGGATGCCGCCAAGCGCAGCGAGGAGGCGCGCGACAGCCTGCGCGATATGGACAACTTCCGCGGCGTCGGCTCCGACGGTGTCCGGTCTCTGGTGAGGGATCTCGGCGACGCCCGAAGCGGCGCGGACATCCTCGGGAATGCGCTCAACCGCGTGAAGCAGCGTGTGCTCGACCTCGCGTCCGACAGCGTCGCGGAGTTGCTATTCGGCAAGCGCGGCTCGGCTGCCTCTGGCCTGTTCGGCTCCGGCGGCGGCATCGGCAGCCTGATCTCCGGCTTTTTCGGCGGCGGAGGCGGAGGCGACTCCCCCACCGGTGGCGTCAGGCTCTTTGACGTCGGCGGTTACACCGGCCCCGGTGAGCGTTACGACGTCGCTGGTCTCGTCCACCGCGGCGAGGTTGTCTACTCGGCGGCCGACGTCGCCCGTCACGGCGGCGTTGCAGCGGTCGAGGCCTTCCGCCGGAGCAGCGGCCTACGCGGCTACGCCGAAGGCGGCGTGGTCGGGCGTGAAGCTTTCACGATGCCGAGCGCTGCAGCGATGCGGCCTGCCAACGGCAACGCGCTGCCGCCCATCAACTTCATCGACCAGCGACCGGCGGGGTCGCCCGAGATGGAACCCGCCGTAAAGCGTCGCTCGGACGGAGGCATCGACGTGATCGTGCGCACCATGGAGAGTCGGATGGGTCAGCGCGCTGCCGCCGGTCAAGGCCCCTTCAAACAGGCGGCGGGCGGCGCCGGCTACCGGATCGGCTGACGTATGGCGATCCCCTCCTGGCCGTCCACGCTGCCGGAGCTGCGCGGGCTGGCATCGTCCGGCGGCACGCGCAGCCTTCATCCGGCCCCGCAGGAAACGCAGTTCGACGACGGTCCGTCGCGCCGCCGCCGTCGGCAGCTCTTCGTCACGACGCCGCTGAGCATGACTCTCCGGCTGACGCCCGAGGAGTTCGTGATCTTCAAGGCGTTCCACCTCAACGACCTGAACACAGGTGCGCGCCGCTTCACCGCGCCAGTGCTGCTGCCGGACATGAGCATCGGTGAGCGGATCTGCTCCATCGTAGGCGAGGTCGGGTGGTCGGCGCCGCAGCGGTCCAAGTACGTCGTGACCTTCACCCTCGTCGTTCAAGATTGGTGACCCCATGACGGTGAGTGCCGCCCTCCGCGAGACCTACGCCTCAGGCGACGATGATTGCGTTTGACCTGACCGGCTGGCTTTGGACCGGGCTGATTGAGAGGATCAGTCAGGACCGAAGGAGTCGGACATGCGGCGAGGACAGAAGACGAGTGCGGAG
>NZ_JBELQE010000041.1:0-22878 GCF_040270385.1 Methylorubrum podarium
CCCCCGCCGGCGGGGGGCCGGCGCGCCTCCCGCCCGCGGGGCGGGGCGAGAGCGGGGGCAGGGCTGGCGGGCGCCGGAGCGGGCGCGTCGGCCTGCGTCCCGGCGAGCGCCGCCTCGAACCCGGCCGTGCCCGCCGCGGCGGAGGCGGATGCCTCGACCGCGGCGGCTTTCGCGGCCTGCGCGGGTGCGGCCGCATCGCCGAGCCCGCCCGCGACGGGTTGCCCTTCGCCGAGCCCGCCTTCCCCCGCGGCCGTACCCGCCGTCGTGGCAGCCGGATTCGGCGGTGCCGGGATCGGAGCGGGCGGCGGGGAGAGGAGGGCGGTGGGATCGGCGGCCTCCGGCGCCGCGGGATCGGTCTCGTCCTGCTCCCGCGTCTCGTCCTCGGACAGGACGGCGGCCCCGGCCTCTTCCGCGGCGGCGCCTTCCGCGGCCGCCGTCTGCGCCGCCTCCGCGCCTTCGGCGGCCGGCCGCTCCGGCCGCCGCGAGGCGGCGGTGCCCGGCGCCCGGGCCGCGCCGGCGTCCATGCCATCCCGCATGGTCGCAGCGGGCGGCTTGTTGCGGGCCGATGCGGGGTGCGTGCGGTCCTGCGGGGGCGCTTCGGATCGCCCGCTCACGGCCCTATCGGTTTTGGCTCTGTCAGTCTTGGCGGCCTCGGCCTTGGCCGCTTCGGTCCTTGCCGTCTCCGTCTTGGCTATCTCGGTCTTGGCCATCTCGGCCCTCGCCGCTTCCCGCCTATCCGCCCTGCCGGCATCGCTCCGGGGGGACGCGGCCTCGTCGCGGCGGGGAGCGGGCCGGGCCGGCGCCGCGGGCTTGCGCTCCGGGGCCTCCAGGCTGAAGCGCGCGGCGGCCTCGCTCCCGCGGCCCGCGGACGAGGCGGGCCGCACGGGCTGCCTGAAAAACACCTCCGCCAGATCCGCGCGCGAAACCACGATGCCGTCCTCATCCTCCGGGGCCGAAGCCGCGGGAGGTCACAGCAATCCGCGCGCCACCGTCGGAATTTCGTAAGCAACTGAACTTTCACGAGAAAATCCGAGCGCGCGGAGGCCGCCGCCGCCCGGCCCGGCGGGATCTGCCGTCCTCCCGGCAGGATTTGCCGGCCGTCCGCGGGGGGCGAGGCATGCGCTCGGCCCGCGCGCGACCCAGCCATCCCTGGAAAGTCCGGATCGGGATCGCTATAGACATCCGCGAGACGCGTCCGGACCCCGCAAGGTCCGCGCGCCCGAAGGCTCCGCCAACGGCCGGCAACCGGCCCTCATCACCGGCCATGAACTCGCTGGATCTCCCGAAGCCCCCGCACGAGACGCGCGTCGTCGTCGCCATGTCGGGCGGCGTCGACTCATCGGTGGTCGCCGGGCTGTTGAAGCGCGAGGGCTACGACGTCGTCGGCGTCACGCTCCAGCTCTACGACCACGGCGCGGCGACCCACCGCAAGGGCGCCTGCTGCGCCGGCCGCGACATCCACGACGCGCGGGCCGTGGCCGAGACGCTCGGCATCCCGCACTACGTCCTCGATTACGAGGACCGCTTCCGGGAATCGGTGATCGACCGCTTCGCCGAGAGCTACCTCTCCGGCGAGACGCCGATCCCCTGCGTCGAGTGCAACCGCTCGGTCAAGTTCCGCGACCTGCTCGGCCTTGCCCGGGATCTCGGCGCCGAGGCGCTGGCGACCGGCCACTACGTGGCGAGCCGGGCGCTGCCCGAGGGGGGACGCGCCCTCTACCGCGCCCTCGATCCCGCCCGCGACCAGAGCTACTTCCTCTACGCGACCACGCCCGAGCAGCTCGCCTACCTGCGGTTTCCGCTCGGCGAGCGGCCGAAGGACGAGACCCGCGCCCTCGCCCGCGACCTCGGCCTCGCGGTCGCCGACAAGGCCGACAGCCAGGACATCTGCTTCGTGCCCCAGGGCGGCTACGCCGACGTGATCGCCAAGCTCAGGCCCGAGGCGGCCCGCCCCGGCGAGATCGTCGATCTCGACGGCCGCCGGCTCGGCGAGCACGAGGGCATCATCCACTACACGGTGGGCCAGCGCCGCGGCCTCAAGCTCTCCGTCGGCGAACCGCTCTACGTGGTGCGGCTCGAGCCCGAGACCGCCCGCGTCGTGGTCGGGCCGCGCGCGGCGCTCGCCACCCGCCGCATCCGCCTTGCCGACCTCAACTGGCTCGGGAGCGGCGCGCCGGAAGACGTCGCGGATCGGCCCGTGGCCGTGCGCGTGCGCTCGACCCGCGAGCCGAGGCCGGCGCGCCTGTCGTGGAACGCGGCCGAGGCCTGCGCCGAGGTCGAGCTGGTCGTGCCCGAGGACGGCGTCTCGCCGGGCCAGGCCTGCGTGATCTACGCCGACGACGGCCCGCGCGCGCAGGTGCTCGGCGGCGGCACCATCCGGCGCATCGGCGCGTTGCAGGCAGGCGCCGCCGAGGCGGCCTGATGGGATCGCTTCGCGCCGCGCCGGATTGGATTTCCCGCAATTTCATTGACGTTCACGCGCTCCAGGCCGCGCCCGTGCCCGGGCGGGGAGGCGTCGTGAGCCGCGATCGGAGAGGGTGACGGTTAGATGCTGAGAGAGCGGGCGCCCGAGGCCGGGCCGACCACCGAGCTGATGCGCAAGGCCTATGCCCGCTGGGCGCCGGTCTACGACGTCGTCTACGACAAGCTCACCGAGCCCGCCGCCCGCGCCGCCGTCGAGGCGGCGGTCGCCCACGGGCCGCGGGTGCTGGAGGCCGGCGTCGGCACCGGCCTGTCACTCGGCTACTATCCCCGCGACAGCTTCGTCTGCGGCGTCGATCTCTCCGAGGACATGCTCAAGCGCGCCCGCGCAAAGGTCCGGCGCAAGGGGCTGACCCACGTGAAGGGGCTCCAGGTCATGGACGTGTGCCGCCTCGGCTACGCCGACGCGAGCTTCGACGCGGTGGTGGCGCAGTTCCTCATCACCCTGGTGCCGAACCCGGAGGCGGCGCTGTCCGAGTTCCTGCGGGTGGTGCGCCCCGGCGGCGGCATCGTGCTCGCCAACCATTTCGGCCAGTCCGACGGGCCGGTGGCGCGGGTCGAGGAGATCGTCGCGCCGCTCTGCACCAAGATCGGCTGGTCCTCGGACTTCAAGGCGACCCGGATCGAGGCCTGGGCCCGCCGCAACGGCGTCGAGGTCGTCGGCCTCGCGCCGACCTTCCCCGGCGGCTTCTTCAAGATCCTGCGGATGCGCAAGCGGGGCTGAGGACGGACTCGCGAACACCGTCCGGCGGAGGCAGGCCGATGATGCCAGAGGGCGGGGAGGGCGGTCGGCCGAGTGATGGGCCGGGTGACCGGCCGAGTGACTGGCCAAGTGACCGGACTCCTCTGTGCGAACCGCCGGGGCCGCGCCGGCCCTGGCTGCGCTGGCTCCCGCTCGTGGTGCTGGCCGCGCTCTCCGTCGGCATCCTCGCCTCGGGCGGAGCCCATCTCCTCGACCTCGACCGGCTCTCCGCGTCGCGGGTCTGGCTTCAGGCGCTCATCGCCGAGGACCGGGCGCGGGCGGTCGCGCTGGCCTGTCTCGTCTATGTCGGCTCGGTCGTGGTCTCGCTGCCCGCGACGCTGGTGCTCACGGTGCTGGCCGGGCTGCTGTTCGGCCCCGTGACCGGCGCCCTGATCGCCATCGGCTCGTCGACGACGGGGGCGTCGATCGTGTTCTCGGTCGGGCGCTACGCCGCCGGCGACCTGATCCGGCGCAAGGCCGGACCCCGGCTCGGGCGCTTCGCGGACGGGTTCCGCCGCGACGGCTTCGGCTACATCCTGATCATGCGGCTCCTGCCGATCTTCCCCTACTGGATCACCAACCTCGCTCCGGCGGCCTTCGGCGTGACGCTGCGCACCTTCGCGCTCGCCACCCTGCTCGGCCTGACGCCCGGCGCCTTCATCTATGCCGGGCTCGGCGCCGGCCTCGAAGACCTGTTGGCCACCCGCGACGCGCTGAGGGCGGACTGCCTCGCGGCCGGGGGAACGGATTGTTCGCAAGCCATCGATCTGCGCGCCCTGGTGACGCCCGGCATGGTGGCGGCGCTGGCGGCCCTGGCAGGATTTGCTCTTTTGACAGTTTATCTGCGCCGACGGCTTGAGCGGCGGGCGCTTCGCGCATAAGACTTGCGCACAAGCGAATGGCGCGCGTCGCCGGTCCGCCGCACAACCTGTGCGACAGCGGGAGCCGGCACGAGAGGCGCGCCGTTCGAACGGCGATTGAACGAGACAACGACGGGTGACGCTTGAAACGGCCCCGCCTTCCGTTTCCCGGCCGGCCCTCCGAGCCGGCGGGCGTGGCGCAGACTGATCCGGCGGCGACGGCCGCCCTGCCCTGGCATATCGAGGAACCGGCCGGCGCGTCGCCGCCGTCGCGCTCGCGCGCCTTCGCCTGGCTCGGGCGGCTCGGCCTGTCGGGCCGCCTGTTCCTGCTGACGGTGGCCTTCGTCGTCCTGGCCGAGATCCTGATCTACGTCCCGGCAGTGGCGACCTACCGGATGTCGCGGTTGTCCGACCGGGTCGCGGCGGCGCGGGTCGCCGCCCTCGTGCTGAACGCCGCCCCCGAGGGACAGGTCCCCGACGAGACCGCCCGGCGCCTGCTCATGGGGGTCGGCGCCCGCGCCATCGCCGTGCGGGTCGGCGACACCTGGCGCTATCTCACCGACGGGCCGGTCCCGTCCGCCGTGGCCGAGACGGTCGACCTGCGCGAGCGCGGCCTGACGGGTTCGGTCGTCGGCGCCTTCCGGACGCTGTTCCTCTCCACCGACGCGCCGATCCGGGCGCTGGGGCCGGGGCAGGACGGCTTCGACGCCGTCGAGGTTCTGCTCGACGAGGGCCCCCTGCGGGCGTCGCTGGCCGACTTCTCGCTCCGGCTCCTCGTCGCCTGCCTCATCATCGCGGTGCTGGCGGCCGGACTCGTCTTCTTCGTGCTGCAGCGGGCGATCGTGCGGCCGGTGGTCCGGCTCGCCCGCGACATCACCGCCTTCGCCGACGACCCCGAATGCACCGACCGGGTCACCCGGCGCTCGGCGCGCACCGACGAGATCGGGCAGGCGGAGAACGCGCTCGCCCGGATGCAGGTGGCCCTCGGCGGCGAGCTGCGCCAGCGGCGGCGGCTGGCCGAGCTCGGCCTCTCGGTGAGCAAGATCAACCACGAGCTGCGCAACCTGCTCACCACCGCCCAGCTTCTCGGCGACCGCCTGGAGAGCGTCTCCGACCCCCTGGTGCAGCGGGTGGCGCCGCGCCTTGTGGAGACCCTCGACCGGGCGATCCGCTTCTGCGAGGCGACGCTCGCCTACGGCCGCGCCACGGAGCCGAACCCGCAGCGGCGCATGGTGGCGCTGGCGCCCCTGCTCGAGGAGTTGACCGACCTCGCCGACCTGATGCCGGCGGCCCATCTCCGCGTGGAGGTGCGCGCGGCGCCGGATCTCGAGATCGACGTCGATCCCGAGCAACTCCTGCGGGCGCTGACCAACCTCGTGCGCAATGCGGTCCAGGCCCATGCCGCGGCGAAGACCGTGGACGGCCTCGTGCTGATCGAGGGGCTCCGCAGCGGGCGGCCCGGCGCGGGCGCGGTCACGGTCCTCGTGACCGACAACGGCCCCGGCGTGCCCGAGCGGGCCAAGGCGAACCTGTTCGCCGCCTTCCAGGGCTCGACCCGGGCCGGCGGCACGGGGCTGGGCCTCGCCATCGCTTCGGAGCTGGTGCGGCTCAACGGCGGCACCCTCTGCCTCGACGAGACGGCGGGCGGGGCGCGCTTCCGCATCACCATCCCGGACCGGGCCGCCGGGGCGAAGGCGGCGTGAGGCCGGCCTTCCGCGCGGGTTGAGAGGCTTCGCCCGCCCTCAATGCCCCGCTCCGGCCGGGGCGGCGCCGCGCGGGCGGCGGATCAGCGGGGTGCCGCAGGCCATCGCCAGGAACAGCACGGTGAGGACGAGGAACACGTCCTCGAAGCTCATCACCAAGCCTTGGATCCGCACGGTGTTGTTGAGCGCCTTCAGCGCCATGCCGTTGGCGTCGCCGCCGAACACCTCGAACTGGCGCCGCATGGCGTCGAGGCGTTCCAGCGCGGCGCCGTTGGCCCAGGTGAAGCGCTCGTGCAGGCGGGCGAGGTGGAGGTCCCAGCGGGCGTTCAGGATCGTGTTGATGAGAGCCAGCCCGACCGCGCCGCCGAGGTTGCGCGTGAGGTTGAACAGGCCGGAGGCGTTCTTCATCCGCTCCGGCGGCAGGGTGCCGAGCGCGATGTTGTTGATCGGGATCATGCACAGCATCAGCGAGCAGCCGCGCAGGATCTGCGGCCACAGCAGCTCATAGAAGTCCCAGTCCTTGGTGAGCCCGGTGACGATCCAGGTGCCGACGGCGAAGCCGGTGAATCCGATCGCCATCATGACGCGCGGATCGAGCTTCGCCGAGAGCTTGCCGGCGATCGGGGCGGTGGCGAACATGCACAGCCCCGAGACGAACATCGTCTCGCCGATCTGGAGCGCCGAGTAGCCGCGCACCCGGGCGAGATAGACCGGGTAGAGGTAGGTCAGGCCGTAGAGGCCGATGCCGAGCACGAAGCTCGCCGCGCAGCCGGCGGCGAAGTTGCGGTCGGAGAAGGCGCGCAGGTCGACGATCGGCTGGCGCGCGGTGAGGACGCGGGCGAAGAAGGCCAGGCCCGAGACGGCGCAGACCAGGGCGCAGACGAACACCGCCTCGTCCTGCAGCCAGTCGTGGTTCGGACCCTCCTCCAGCACGTATTCGAGGCAGCCGAGGAAACCCGCCATGAAGGCGAGCCCGGCCCAGTCGAAGGATTTGAGCAGGTCGAAGTTCGGCCGGTCGAAATCGACCAGGAACCAGGTCGAGACGGTGACGAAGATGCCCGGCACGATGTTGATCAGGAACAGCCAGTGCCAGGAGAACAGGTCGGTGAGGTAGCCGCCGACCGTCGGGCCGATGGTGGGCGCGAGCGTCGCCACGAGGCCGATCATCGGCGAGACGATCGGGCGCTTGGAGGGCGGAAAGATCGTGAAGGCCGAGGCGAACACGGTCGGGATCATGCCGCCGCCGATGAAGCCCTGGAGCGCGCGCCAGACGATCATCTCGCCGATCGACGAGGAGGTGGCGCACATCAGGCTCATCAGCGTGAAGCCGCCGGCCGAGATCGCGAACATCCAGCGCGTCGAGAGCACCCGCGACAGGGTGCCCGAGAGCGGGATCGAGATCACCTCGGCGATGAGGTAGCTCGTCTGCACCCAGGGGATCTCGTCGCCGGAGGCCGAGAGGCCGGCCTGGATCTCGTTGAGCGAGGCCGAGACGATCTGGATGTCGAGGATCGCCATGAACATCCCGAACACCATGCACAGGAACGCCACCATGCGGCGGCGGTCGAGCGGCGGTTCGGCGGCGGGATTTTTGGGGGTCGCAGCGAGGGCGGCGGTGGCGGCCATGGGGCGCCTCGGTGAGGGTTCGAGAATCTCTCCCAGCCGCGACCTCATCCTGAGGCGCCCGCGTCAGCGGGCCTCGAAGGATCCTCCAGGGATCGCGCGGGATCTGGATGATCCTTCGAGGCCTCCGCGTTCGCTGCGGCACCTCAGGATGAGGGTGTGGTTGGGACGGGCGGTCGTGTCGGCCCCTCTTGCGGGACGGAAGACTTCTCAGCGCCGGGCGGCGAGCTTCTGCACCGGCGCGTCGGCGCCCTCGCGGGTGTCGACCCGCACCACCACGGAGAGGCCGGGCCGCAGCAGGCCCTCGCCGGCGACATCCTCGGGCACGTGGACGCGCACCGGCAGGCGCTGGACGATCTTGGTGAAGTTGCCCGTGGCGTTGTCGGGCGGCAGCAGGCTGAAGACCGAGCCGGAGGCGGGCGAGAGCGATTCCACCGTGCCGACGATGTCGCGGTCGGGATAGGCGTCGACGTGGATGTGGACCTCCTGCCCCGGCCGGACGCGGGCGAGCTGCGTCTCCTTGAAGTTCGCGTCGACCCGCACGCTGCGGAGCGGCACCAGGGCGGCGATCCGCGAGCCCGGCGACACGTAGGCGCCGGCCTCCACCGCCTTGTTGCCGACGACGCCGTCGAAGGGCGCACGGATCACCGCGAAGTCGAGGTCGCGCCGCGCGCGGTCGGCGGCCGTGCGCAGTTCCGCGGCGAGGCTCTCGGCCTCCCGCGTCTGCGCCCGCAGCACCTCGACATTGGCGCGGGCGGCGACGAGGGCGGCCTCGGCGGACTTCACCGCCGCCTCGGTGCGGTCGCGGTCGGCCTTGGCCTGATCGAGGCGGGACTTGGCGACGTAGTCGGCCTGCATCCCCGTGGCGCGGGCGTAATCGGCACCCGCCCGCACCGCGTCGGCCCGGGCCGCATCGATCTGGGCCGCGCTCTGCAGCACCTGCGCCTGCGCGGCCTCGGCCTGCCGGCCGATCCGGGCGATGGTGCTCTCCTGAGTCGCGAGCTTGTCCTGCGCCGCCTGCAGGGCGAGGCGGTAATCGCCGTCGTCGAGCCGGGCGATCACGTCGCCCCGCTTCACCGCCTGCCCGTTCACGACCGGCACCGCCGCGAGATAGCCCGACACCTTGGCGGCGAGCACCGAGATGTCCGCCTGCACGTAGGCGTCGTCGGTGCTCACGAAGAAGCGCCCGACCGTCCACCAGTCCCAGCCGGCATAGGCGCCGCCGCCCAGGGCCGCGCAGAGCACGAGGCCCAGCACCGCGCGCCGCAGCGGACGGCGGGGCTTGGCGGTTGGGGCCGGCGGCATCGGCTCGGCGATGACCGTCGGGGGCAGGGCCGGCGCGCGGCCGCGCTCGGCCCGCTCCTCCTCGGCACCCTCGAGAACGGCCTCGGGACGGCCGGTATCCTCACGAAGCGACATGGCTGATGTCCCAGACATGCATTGACCGAACCGTTCGGTCATTCGGCGGATCAGGTTGACGCCGCCGTCATTCGGGGGCTAGTTAGCATTGACTGAACGGTTCGGTCAACGCGATTGAGTGGCGGGTGCGATGGCGGGCGCGGCGATACTGGAGCGAGGGCAGGCCACCTCACAGGCGGCGTCGGGCGAGAGCGAGAAGCGCCGGCAGATCCTGGAGGGCGCGCGCCAGGTCTTCATGGCGTCGGGCTTCGACGGGGCCAGCATGGGCGAGATCGCCAAGGCGGCGAATGTCTCGAAGGGCACGCTCTACGTCTATTTCGACAGCAAGGAAGCCTTGTTCGAGGCTCTGACCACCGAGGCGAAGGCGGGGCTGGCCGAGAACCTGTTCCGGCTCGACGAGGATGATCCGGACGTGCGCGCCGTGCTGACGCGGCTCGGCACCAGCTACCTTGCGATGATGGCGCGGCCGGAGCACGTCTCGATCATCCGCATGGTGATCGGCGCCTGCGAAAAATTTCCCCGGTTCGGGCAGGCCTTCTACGAGGCCGGCCCGGCCTGCGGGGTCGAGCGGCTGAAGGCCTATATCGAGGCGCAGGTGTCGGCCGGGCGCCTGCAGGCCGCCGACACCGATCTCGCCGCCAAGCATTTCCTCCAGCTCTGCCAGGCCGGGATGCTGACCCGGCTTCTGTTCAACGCGGGCGCGGCGCCGGACGAGGCCGAGATCCGGCACCGGGTCGCGGAAGCCGTGCGGGTCTTCTACGCGGGCTACGGCCCGGACGCGGCGCGCTAGATCAGATCACCCCGCCAGCGCGAAGGCGGGATCGTCGGCGAAGTCGCCGCCGGTCAGGATCGCCTGCTCCAGGCCGCCGGCTGCCGGCAGCAGGTTCTCGGCGAAGAAGCGGGCGAGCGCGATGCGCGCGGCGTGGGCCGGATCGGTCTCGCCCGCCTTCACCGCCGCGCTCGACGCGAGCCCCGCCGCCGCGAGGCAGGCCGCGCCCTGCACGAGGCCGAACAGGCGGAGATACGGCGTCGCGCCGGGCAAGGCCTCCTGCGGGCGGTTCGAGCCGAGCGCCTTGAGCAGGAAGCTCGTCGCCCGGTCGAGGCTGCCGATGCCCTCGCGCAGGCGCGCCGCCGCGTGGCCGAAGCCGGGGGCGCCGTCCTTCAGGAGCCCCTCCGCCACCCGCCGCATCGCGGCGATCTGGGCGCCGACCGTGGCGCCGCCGTCGAGCGGCAGCTTGCGGGTGACGAGATCGATCGCCTGGATGCCGTTGGTACCCTCGTAGATGCCGAGGATGCGGGCGTCGCGCATGAGCTGGGCCGCGCCCGTCTCCTCGACGAAGCCCATGCCGCCATGGACCTGGACGCCCAGCGACGTCACCTCGTTGGCGATGTCGGTGGAGAAGGCCTTGGCCACCGGCGTCAGCAGCGAGGCGCGGTCGTGCGCCGCCTTGCCCTCGGGGCCGTGCGCCGCGTCGAGGGCCTGCGCGGTGAGGTAGCAGATGCCGCGCGCCGCCGCCGTGTAGGCCTTCATGGTGAGCAGCATGCGCTGGATGTCGGCATGCGCCACGATCGCGCTGACCGGCTCGGGAGCCCCCGGTGCCCGGCCCTGGCGGCGCTCGCGGGCATAGTCGAGGGCCTTCTGGGTGGCGGCTTCCGCCACGCCGACGCCCTGCAGGCCGACATTGAGCCGGGCCGAGTTCATCATCGTGAACATGCAGGCCAGGCCCCGGTTCTCCTCGCCGATCAGCCAGCCGGTCGCCCCGCCGTGATCGCCGAAGGCCATGGAGCAGGTCGGCGAGGCGTGGATGCCGAGCTTGTGCTCCAGCCCCGAGCAGCGCAGGTCGTTGACGCTCCCGTCCGGCAGCACCTTCGGCACGAGGAACAGCGAGATGCCGCGGGTGCCGGCGGGCGCGTCCTTCAGCCGGGCCAGCACGAGGTGGCAGATGTTGTCGGCGAGATCGTGCTCGCCGTAGGTGATGTAGATCTTGGCGCCCGTGATCCGGTAGCTGCCGTCGCCGTTGGGCTCGGCCCGCGTGCGCAGGGCGGAGAGGTCCGAGCCCGCCTGCGGCTCGGTCAGGTTCATGGTCGCGGTCCACTCGCCCGAGACGAGCTTTTCGAGGTAGCGGCCCTTGAGGTCGTCGGAGCCGTGGGCGGCCAGCGCCTCGATGCCGCCGGCGGTGAGCAGCGGGCAGAGGCCGAAGGCGAGGTTCGCCCCGTTCCACATCTCGGTGCAGGCGGCGGCGATCAGGTGCGGCAAACCCTGGCCGCCGTGGTCGGGGGCGGCGAGGATGCCGTTCCAGCCGCCCTCGACGAAGGCGCGGTAGGCCTCGCGCCAGCCCGGCGCGGTGGTGACGGTCCCGTCCGCGAACGGCGTGCCGTGGCGGTCGCCGATGCGGTTCAGCGGGGCGATGACGGTGCCGGCGAGCCGGCCCGCCTCTTCGAGGATGGCGACCGCATCCTCGGGGTCGATCTCGGCCCCGCTCCGCGCCAGCACGGCGTCGAGTCCCGCGACGTGGCGGAGGGTGAAGGCCA
This sequence comes from Methylorubrum podarium, assembly GCF_040270385.1. Taxonomy (NCBI): domain Bacteria; kingdom Pseudomonadati; phylum Pseudomonadota; class Alphaproteobacteria; order Hyphomicrobiales; family Methylobacteriaceae; genus Methylorubrum; species Methylorubrum podarium. The sequence goes on from NZ_JBELQE010000041.1 coordinate 11,361, forward strand.
TCTCCTCGACGGGCGCGCGATAGCTCATGGTCTTCTCACGTTCCTCCCGCGGCCCGCGAAGGCAGCGATCCCGTTTGACGGCTTGCGGTCGCAGGGTTTACGGCCGGCCGCTCTTCCTCGCATCCACTCCGACATGGACGCCCCACCGTCAACCATTCCCACGCTGCGCCTGGCCGCCGACGCGGACGGCCTCGCGCGGGCGGCCGCGCTGATCGGGGCGGGCCGCCTCGTCGCCCTGCCGACCGAGACGGTCTACGGGCTCGGGGCCGACGCCACCGACCCGGAGGCGGTGGCCGCGATCTACGCGGCCAAGGGCCGCCCGCGCTTCAATCCGCTGATCGCCCATGTCGCGACGATCGAGGCCGCGCTTGCCGAGGGCGTGTTCGACGAAGCCGCCCTCCGGCTGGCGAAAACATTCTGGCCGGGGCCGCTGACCCTGGTGGTACCGGCGGCCCCCACCGGTTCCGTCTGCGATCTCGCCCGCGCCGGGCTCGACTCCGTGGCCCTGCGCGTGCCGGCCCACGCCACCGCCCGCGCGCTGCTGGAGCGGGTCGGGCGGCCGGTGGCGGCGCCCTCCGCCAACCGGTCGGGGCGGGTCAGTCCCACCAGCGCCGACCACGTGCTGACCGATCTCGACGGGCGCATCGCCGCCGTGCTCGACGGCGGCGAGTGCCCGGTCGGGGTCGAGTCGTCCGTGGTCGCCTGCCTCGGCGGGCCGCCGCGGCTGCTGCGCCCCGGCGGGGTGACGCGGGCGGCGCTGGCCGCCCTGCTCGGCCTCGATCCGGAGGCGGCGGGCGATCCCGGGTCGCGGCCGGTGGGGCCGGGCCTGCTCGCCTCGCACTACGCGCCGCGGGCCGGGGTGCGGCTCGACGCGACCGGCATCGAGCCGGGGGAGGCGGTCCTGCTGTTCGGCGCCTCTCGTCCCGCCGGGCTGGAGCGGGCGGCGGCGGTCGAATCCTTGAGCGAGCGCGGCGATCCGGCGGAGGCCGCTGCCCGGCTGTTCGGGGCGCTGCGCCGCCTCGACGCCTCCGGCGCGCCGACCATCGCCGTCGTCCCGGTGCCGGAGGAGGGCCTGGGCGAGGCGATCAACGACCGCCTGCGCCGGGCCGCGGCACCGCGCTGAAACCGGCACGAGATTTCGCGAAACTTTTTTGCGGAACCGATCCGCCTCCGGCGCATTGTCTGGTTACGAAGGCCAGTTCAGCCCCCAATGGCCTTTTCCCTTCAAGGCTCGGAGCGATCCGAGCCTTTTTTCTTGTCCGCGCGCGAAGCCGTTGCGGGCGAAGGGCCGATCACCGCGCCCGCGCCGCGCGCCGCTGGATCGCCCGGCGCAGGATGCGCGAGAGATCCTCCACCGAGTAGGGCTTGTGCAGCAGCGGGAAGCCGTGGCGTCCGTCCTCGGCGAGCACGTGGCTGTAGCCGGAGGAGAGCACGATCGGCATGCCCGGTCTCTCGCCCAGGATCGCGCGGGCGAGTTCGACCCCGTTCATGCCCGGCATCACCACGTCGGTGAACACCACGTCGAACCGGTCCGGCGTCCGGTCGAGCTCGGCCAGAGCCTGCTCCGCATCCATCGCCCAGACGGTGCCGTAGCCGAGTTCGGCGAGCGCCTGCGTCGCGAAGGCGCCGACCTCGCGGTTGTCCTCCACCAGCAGCACGCACGTGCCGTGGCCGGGGGCCAGGGGCTCGGGCTCGTCGACGGCCTCGGCGAGGGTCGGGGCGATCTTGGCGCGGGGCAGGAACAGGGTGAAGGTCGTGCCCTGTCCCGGCACGCTCTCCACCGCGATGTCGCCGCCCGACTGCTTGGCGAAGCCGAAGACCTGGCTGAGCCCGAGCCCGGTCCCCTGGCCGACGCCCTTGGTCGTGAAGAACGGTTCGAAGATCCGCGACAGGTCGGCCGGCGCGATGCCGGAGCCGGTGTCGGAGATCGACACCGCCACGAAGTCGCCGGGCACCGCCGGGTGGGTGCGCAGGGCCGGGATCTGCCCGGCATGGCCGACGCGGATGGTGAGCGTGCCCTCGCCGTCCATGGCGTCGCGGGCGTTGACGACCATGTTGACGAGCGCCGTGTCGAACTGGCTCGGATCGGCCTCGACGAGGCAGGCGAAGGGCTCGCCCGCGGCGTCGAAGCAGGGCTCGATCAGGGTCTTCACCTGGATGCGCGCGCCGGTCAGGGTGCCGACCATGTCGGCCACCGCCGCGACGCCGCGGCCGGCATCGAACACCTCGGGCTTGAGCGCTTGGCGCCGGGCGAAGGCGAGGAGCTGGCCCGTCAGCTTGGCCGCCCGCCCCACCGTGTCGGAGATGGCGTCGACGTAGCGGCGGCGGCGCTCCTCGGCGAGGTCGGGGCGCTTGAGCAGGTCGGTCGACGACTTGATGACGGTGAGCAGGTTGTTGAAGTCGTGGGCGACGCCCCCGGTGAGCTGGCCCACCGCCTCCATCTTCTGGCTCTGGCGCAGGGCTTCCTCGATCCGCTCGCGCTCGGCGACCTCGGCGCGCAGGCGCTCGTTGGCCTCGGCGAGTTCGTGCAGCCGCAGCCGCTCCGCCGTCAGGTCGGTGAGCACGCCGCAGAGCAGGAGGGTGTCGCCGTCGCCGTCGAGGCGGCTCAGCGAGAGGTAGGCCGGACGCTCGTTCCCGCCCTCGTCGCACAGGGCGATCTCGCCGCGGGCCGGCATCCGCGCCGCCTGGGCGACCAGGGTGGCGAGGGCGGCCACTTGGCCCCGGGCGGCGAAGCGCGCGAAGGGCTGGCCGATCAGGCGCTCCTGCGGGGTGCCCAGGGTCTCGGCGAGGCGGCGGTTGCAGTAGAGCAGCGTCCCGTCGGGCCCGAGGGTGAAGGCGCCCTCCTGGATCTGCTCGATCAGCACCCGGTAGGGCCGGTCGGCGTTCTCCAGGGTGTAGACCAGCCGCTCGCCGGCCGGCCCCTCGACCACGATGGCGTCGAAATCGCCCCGCCGGATCGCCGCGAGGGTGTCCTCGACCTCCTCCAGGCGCGACTCCAATTCGCGGATGCGCGCCTGCGCCTCGGCCAGCGCCGCGGCAGCCGGCTCAGCGCTCATCGGCGCCCCCGCCCACGGTCTCGCGCCGGTCCGCCCGCGCGACCTCGTCGAGTTCCAGCCCGTCGAGGACGCGCCGCTCGTCGCTCAGGTCGCCGGCGATGCGCCGGGCGGGGAGGGGGGAGAGCCGCACCAGGGTCGGCGCCGCGACCACGCCGTCGGCGCCCGCGAGGGCCGATTGCTGGTAGATGTCGACCACTTCGAGGTCGCACGCGCCCTTGAGCCAGCGCTCGCACAGGCGGCGCACGCTCTCGATGCTGCGGGTCGAGCGCGGCGAGGTGCCGGCGACGTAGAGGCGCAGACGGGTGCGCCCGGCCACGCCGCCGTCCCTGACCTCCCCGCCGCTCAAAGCCCGTCCGCCTTCGACACGAGATCCGCCGATCCGAGATCCTTGGGCCGGATATCGAGGCCGACCAGCACCTTCTCGGTGTTGGACAGATCGCCGATGATGCGCTTGAGCGGCGCGGGCAGGCGGCGCACCAGGGTTGGGATCGCCAGGATCTGGTCGCCGGCCGCGAGCTGCGGGTTCTTCATCAGGTCGATGACCTCGATGTCGTAATGGCCGGCGAGGTGCTCCTCGCAGAAGCGCCTGAGGTTGGCCATGGCGGCGAGCGACTTGGCGGTCTGCCCGGCCACGTAGAGGCGCAGGCGGTAGCGGCCGTCGTCGATCGCGCCGTCGGCGGCCTCGCCGTCCTCGCCCCTCGGCCCGGACCCGGTCATTGCGTGCCTCCCCGGCGGGCGGCGCGGTCGTACCGCTCGCTCGTCAGCGCCGCCTCGCGCATCGCGTCCTCGTTCAGAAGCACGGCCTCTTCCTCTTCCACGGCTTCCAGGGTGGCGCGCAGCTCGTCGATCTGGCGCTCCAGCGACTGGCGGCGCCGCAGGGCCTCGCGCTGGCGGCGCCGGTTCTCCTGCTCGCGGCGCAGGGCGGCGGCGGCTTCCTCCGCCTCCTGCACCATCCGGGCGGTGCCGGTCAGCACGCCCGCCGGGCCGATATAGGCATCGATGAGCGCGATGCCCTCGCTCGAGAGGGTGAACTCGCGCACCTGGTTCGAGTGCCGCATGCCGCGGGCCTTGATGACGTAGAGCGTGCGCGAGCGCTCGCCGTTGGTCTCGACGTTGAGGAGCTTGATCCAGGCATCCATCAGCGAGGAGACGCCGATGGCGGCCTCGTGGTCGATCTCGCCGTCCTCCCGCAGGCTGGTGAAGACGGCGGTGATGCCGCGGCTCTTCAGCATGTCGATCATGCGCAGCATCGTCGCCTGCAGCTCGACGGCCGGCCCCCGCAGGGCGGAGAGGGGGTCGATCACCACCAGGCTGGGCTGAAACCGGTCGATGTCGCGGTGCATGCGCGCCAGATGCATCTCCAGCCCGTAGAGGCTCGGGCGCGCCGCCTCGAACCGCAGCAGGCCCGCCTCGACGTGCCGGGCGAGGTGGAGGCCGATGGAGCGGGCGTTGCGGGCGATCTGCTGGCCGCTCTCCTCGAACACGAAGGCCATGCAGCGCTCGCCCCGGGTGCAGGCCGCGTCGATCATGCTCGACGAGATCATGGTCTTGCCGGTGCCGGCCTCGCCCGAGATCAGGATGCTGGTGCCGCGGTGGAAGCCGCCGGGTTCGAGCATCGCGTCGAGGCCGGCGATGCCGGTGGAGATCACGCCCTCGGCGATCCTGTAGTCGAGGTCCGCCGAGGTGACCGGCAGGACGCTGATGCCCTCGGCATCGATCAGGAACGGGTACTCGTTGGTGCCGTGGGCCGAGCCGCGGTACTTCACCACGCGCAGGCGCCGGGTGGTGACCTGGTCCTCGACGCGGTTGTCGAGCAGCACCACGCAGTCGGAGACGTATTCCTCCATCCCCTGGCGGGTGAGCTGGCCGTCGCCGCGCTCGCCGGTGATGATCGCGGTCAGGCCCCGGTCCTTGATCCACCCGAACAGGCGGCGGAGCTCCGCGCGCAGCACCGTCTCGTCGGAGAAGCCGGCGAACAGGGTCTCGATCGTGTCGAGCACGACCCGCTTGGCGCCGATCGAATCCACCGCGAAGCCGAGGCGGATGAACAGCCCTTCGAGGTCGTACTCGCCGGTCTCCTCGATCTCGCTGCGCTCCACCCGCACGTGGTCGATGGCGAGCTTGCCCTGGGCCACCAGCCCGTCGAGGTCGTAGCCGAGGGAGGCGACGTTGGCGACGAGATCCTCCGCGCGTTCCTCGAAGCTCATGAACACGCCGGGCTCGCCGAAGCGGGTCGCGCCGTTGACGAGGAAGGTGGTGGCGAACAGCGTCTTGCCGCAGCCGGCCGCGCCGCAGATCAGCGAGGGCCGTCCCTTCGGCAGGCCGCCGAAGGTGATGGCATCGAAGCCGTCGATGCCGGTGGCGACCTTCGCGAGCGCGGGAGCGCCGGCGGGCGGGCTCGCGGATTCGGACGCCGGGGACTCGGACGTCGGGGACTCGGACGCCTGGGATGACGCCGGGGATTTAGCCGCCAAGACGGTTCTCCAGGACGGTTTCCTGCCCCGCCGATACCGGAGGCAGCTCGGCTCCCCGGCCCGAGCCCATCGGCGTCGTGGCCGAACGCTGCGGCGGGGACGCGGAGAAGCGGGGCGGGTGCCGGTCGCGGGCGCCGACGGGAAGGGCCAGGGGCGTCGTCATGAAGGCGTCACGGCGGGCCTCGAGCACCCGGTTTCGGGCTCCGTAATGCAAAGGCAGGGGGGTGGCAATACGCAGTCCGCCGAGCGGCCGGCGTGCTGGTCCTGCCGCGATTTATTGCAAATGTTTCATGAAATCTTCTGCGGCTCCGCTGAAACCAATCGCCGCGCGGGCTCTTTGAGGAAGACCGTTTCCCCTCGACCCACACCAGCCCGCTCCGCTCACCGATGACCTCCCTCCCCGAGCCGACCCGTCCGTCCCCCGCGCCCCGCATTCTCGTCGTCGAGGACGAGTGCTTCGTGCGCATGGTCGCCGTGGACATGCTGGAGGATGCCGGCCTGCCGGTGGCCGAGGCGCCGGACGCCGACACGGCGCTGCAACTCCTGGAGGGGCGGGCGCAGGCCTTCGATGCGCTGTTCACCGATATCGACATGCCGGGCTCGATGGACGGGCTGACGCTGGCGGCCCGGGTGCGGGCGCGCTGGCCGCATATCCGCCTCGTCGTCACCTCGGGCCGGCTTCGGCCCAACCCCGACGCGCTGCCTGATGCGGGCTTCCTGCCGAAGCCCTATTGCCGCTCCGACCTGCTCGGCGCCCTCGGGCAGGCGGCGGCCTGAGGCTTTTCGCGCGGGCCGCCGTCAGGCGGCCGGGACGGGCCAGCGCACCTCCACCCGCAGGCCGCCGAGTTCGGAGCGACCGAGGCGCATCCGTGCGCCGACCCCTTCCGCGAGGTCGCGGGCGATGGCGATGCCGAAGCCGGTGCCGGGCCGGGTCTCGTCCCAGCGCCGGCCGCGGGCGATGCCGGCGATCGCCGCCTCGCTCATGCCCGGGCCGTCGTCCTCCAGCACCACACAGCCTTCCCCGCCCTCCGCGCGCCCCGAGACGCGGATGCGGCGGTGGGCCCATTTGCGGGCGTTGTCGAGGAGGTTGCCGAGGATCTCGGTCAGGTCGCCCTCGTCGCCGGGAAAGGCGAGGCTCTCGGGAACCGCGATCTCCCAGCGCAGGGCCTCGCCCTCGGGCAGCCGCCCGAGGGCGCCGACGATCCGCGCCGCGGCCGGGGCGACCGGGCAGGCGCGCCGCCGCAGGCCGCCGGAGGCCGCCCGTGCCCGGGCCAGCGTGCGCTCGACCTGCCGGCCCATGGCCTGGGCCTGCTCGGCGATCTCCGCCGCCAGGGCGGGGTCGGCGGCCTCCGTGCGGCGGGCCAGGGCGTCGAGCACCGCGAGCGGGGTCTTGAGGCCGTGGGCCATGTCGCCGGCGCCCGTGCGCGCCCGCTCCAGGTCGCGCTCCTGGGCGTCGAGCAGGCGGTTGAGGTCGGCCACCAGCGGGCGCACCTCCTCCGGAAAGGTCTCGGGCAGCCGCGCCCGCGTCCCGGCATGGATCGCGGCGAGATCCGCCCGGAGTGTCCGGAACGGCGCGAGGGCCTGGCGGACGAACAGCGACATGGCGAGCGTTAGCGCCGCGAACAGGGCGAAGAGCGAGGGCACCAGCAGGCGCAGGAAGGTGGCGCGGCTCTGGGCGAGGTCGCGGCGGTCCTCGGCCACGGTGACGGCGAGGGTGACCGGGGCGCCCTTGTCGGAAATCGTGACGCGGCGGGTGACGGCGATGAGCCGTCCGCCATCCGGCCCGGCGAGGTCGCCGATGGCCGGCTCTTCGGAGCCGTCGGGAACCGTGCCGAGCCGCCTGTCCCAGAGCGAGCGCGAGCGCAGGGGCGTGCCGCCCGCGTGCGCGACTTGCTGCTCGACTTGCCGATCGACTTGCCGCTCGACCTGCCAGTAGAGGCCGCCATAGGGCGTCGAGAAGCGCGAATCCGGCGGCTCGCGGGGCAGGATCGGGGCGCCGTCCGGGGTCAGGGCGATCTGCCCGGCGATGAGCTTGGCGGTCCGGTCGAGGCCGTCGGCGGTGCGGGCGTCGAGCACCCGGTCGAAGATCAGCGTCAGCCCCACGCCCGCCAGCGCCAGCGCCAGGGCGATCAGCCCCGCGGCGGCGAGGCCGAGCCGCAGGCGCAGCGAGCCGCGTGTCAGGACCGGCATCACGCGCTCGGGCTCATCGTGCTTCCGGGCTGCCGGACGAATCGGCCGGCACGATGTAGCCGTGGCCGCGGCGGGTCTCGATGATGCCGGGGCCGAGCTTGCGCCGCAGCCGGGTCAGCAGGGCCTCCAGGGCGTTGGCCTCGCGGTCGCTGTCGCTGCCGTGGAGGTGGTCGAGCAGCTCGCCGGCCGGCACGACCTGCCCCTGACGGTGCAGCAGGAAGGCGAGCAGGCGGTATTCCAGCGCGGTGAGGTCGGTCTCCCGGCCCGCCACCGAGACCGCGCGGGTGCGGGTGTCGAGCTCGACCGCGCCCGCCCGCAGCACGGGGGAGGCGTGGCCGGCGGTGCGGCGCAGGATGGCCCGCAGCCGCGCCACCAGTTCCTCCATCCGGAACGGCTTGACGAGGTAGTCGTCGGCGCCCGCGTCGATCCCCTCGACCCGCTCGCGCCAGCCGTCGCGGGCGGTGAGGATCAGCGCCGGGAGCGCCACGCCGGCCCCGCGCAGGCGGCGCAGCACGCCGAGCCCGTCGAGGCGGGGCAGGCCGAGGTCGAGCACCATGGCGTCGTAGGTCTCGGTCTCGGCCCGGAACCACGCCGCCTCGCCGTCGCCGACGATCTCGGCGACGTAGCCGGCCCGTTCGAGGCCCTCGCGGATGTCGGCCGCGATGCGCGGCTCGTCCTCTACGACGAGGATGCGCATGGGGCCTCCCGGTGCGTGCCGACCTCAATCATCGTCGTCCACGTCGAGGAGCTTGAGGGAGCTGGCATCGATCTTCACGTCGCGGCGGCGCCCGTCGGTGCCGAGGATGCGCAGCTTGTAGAGCCAGCGCCCGTCGTCGCGCTTGAGGTCGAGCGCCACGACGTCCCCCGGCACGGCGGCGCGGGCGGCGGCAAGCACGGCGTCGAGGGGGCGGATCTCGCCCCGCTCCAGGGCGCGGCGCGCCCGCTCGCCGTCGTCGTCGGCCCGCGCATTGGTGGCGACAAGAGGCACGGCGCCGAGGGCCGGGGCCAGGGCGAGGAGGAGCGAGCGGAGCAGCGGACGGATCATGGCGCGGGCCGGACGTGCCCGAGTCCGCCTGACGCGAGGCTGACAGGCGGCGTCAGGCTCGCGCGCCCTCGGGTTTGCGAGACAGCGGCATCGACGGCGCGGCCCTGACCGGCGCGCCCTGCGCACTCTCCTCGCGAGACCGATCCCGATGTCGCTCACCACCACCATCCTGCTGATCTACGCCGCCTGCCTCGTCGGCACCATCGCCAGCCCGGCCCGATCCAACGGGGATCGCCCCCCGGACGAGCCGGGCACCCGGCATCTGCCGGCCGCGCTCCTCGTTCCCGCCCTGGCGCTGCTGGCCGGACTCCAGGCGCCGCCGGCCCGCGCGGCGGACGAGGCCGCCCCCCGGACGGTGAGCGGTCCGGCCACGGTGATCGACGGTGCGACCCTCCAGATCGGCGGCCGGCGCCTGCGGCTCCACGGCATCGATGCGCCCGACCTCGACCAGACCTGCTCCGACGGGCATGAGCGCGACTATTCCTGCGGCCGTGCCGCCGCCAAGGCTCTGGCGGCGCGGATCGGCGGGGAGAGCGTGACCTGCGAGCTGCGCGCTGCCGCGAACGGCCGCGCCGGGGTCCTATGCCGGCTCGGGGAGGACGACCTCGCGGCCTGGATGGTCGCCAACGGATACGCGGTGGCCGACCGCAGCGTCTCGGCCGACTACACCGACCAAGACCGCCGCGCCTGGGGCCGCCGCCTCGGCCTCTGGGCCGGGGTGTTCGAACTGCCCTCAGAGCGCCGCCGGCTGCGCGGGGCGAGCGCGGGCCTCTGACGCACGGGTTGCACAATCTGGCCGGTGGCGTTCTGCCGGCCTACAGCGCCAGCTCTCCGTCCGACCATGCGCCGTGACGGTCCAGGGTGGCCGCGAAGACGGCGTCGAGACGCAGGCGCTCGGCCTCGACCCGCGGCCCGTCCACGGCCACCGGCCGGCAGCGGCCGTCCCAGCCGGCGGGCACGAAATCGGGGTTGTGCAGGGCGTGGTCGGAGCCTTCGACGAAGAAGGCACGGTCCCCGCCGTCGATGTAGCTCTCTGCGGCCAAGCCCTCGGCCAGCAGGAGGTCGTGGGCGTCGAGTTCGACGTGCCAGTAGGTGACGGCCTCGACCGCCTCGCGGGTGACCGTGGTGCCGTTGATCAGGCACATCACGGGCACGAGCACGCCGCCCTCGTTGTCGGCATCGGCCCCGACCAGAACCGGGTGGCCCGGCGAGAGGAAGAGATCGCGCTTGGGCAGGCCGCCGCCGAAGGCGCCCGCGCGCACGCGGATGGGCTGCCGGTCGTGCTGCAGGGCCCTGCCGCCGCCGTCGAGGGTGCGGTGGCCGATCCAGGTGACCGGCCGGCGCGCGCCGGACGCGGTGACCGCGACGTCGCACGCGCGCAGATCCTCGACGGCCACCTCGCCGCGCTCGGTCAGGATGCGGGTGCCCGAGCCGTAACAGAGGACGTTGTAGTCGCCCAGAGCCGTATTGCTCACATTCACGACCTGTCCGAGCGTGAGCGGACTGTTCGACAGAACGATATAGCTGCTGGCACCGCCGGCTGCGTTCGGCTGGCTTGCGAGCACGAGGAAATCCGGATTGTCAAAATTTGTCGCGTAATAAGTCGGGTTGGCCTCCACTCCGAACCGATTGATAGAGAAATTTACCGGATCGTTGGGGTTCGATACGGATCCATTGGCAACGACGTTGTAATCCCTGTTGATGCTATCGACGGCAAAGCTTGTGCCATTGTTGTTTGATATGGTCGCACCCGCAAATTGTCCGGCGCGGAACACCGTGTTGTTGAATACGATTGGCAGAGCCAAGATCATTCCCCTATTGGTTGACAACTCGCGTACTGATGGTGCGATTCGTCGGGCGCACAAGTCTGATTTGAGAATGGTCAGATTGCCAAGCTTGTGTCCAGCGCAGACGCACCTCGAGCAGCGGCGGCGCATCGGGGCGCGTAAACTGGCCACGGCAACGCCATCGCCGGCCGGAGCGCGTAGGAGGCGCAGGACCGGCGCCGGATGCGCCGGGTCAGCGCGGCTCTGTGAGGCGGGAGGCCTGCCGCGCGAGCCCGCCGGCGAAGTCGCGCAGGGCCGCCTCCACCAGGGCGGCGACCTGCACTTCCGTCTTCGGTGCGCGGATCACGAGGCTCGCCACGACCTCCGGGTGGATGCGCCGCTGCTTCGGCGTGCGGGCATGGTTCGACAGGCGCAGCCGCTCCGGACCCTCGCCGCGGGCGAGATAGAGGCTGTCGCCGCGGGTGTTGCGGGCGGTCTCGCGAAAGCCGTGCGCGGCGAGCAGGCGGCCCGCATGGGCGAGCGCCTCAGGCGGCGGCAGCGGGCGCATCAGGCCGAGACGGCGAGGACCGCCAGCGGCAGGGCCGCCGCGACGAGGGCGGCGAGCGCCGCGGGGGCGACGTAGCGCGGCCGGTAGGACAGGAGCAGAACCAGCCCCACGGCCGCCCCGGTGAGTGCGCCGATCCACTGCACGGGGCCGAACGCCCAGCCCTCCCACAGCCCGGCGACGAGGAAGGAGAGGGCGATCGCCCCCCAGCCGAACAGGCGCAGGCGCAGGGCCGCCGCCCGCTCCGCCTTGCGGTCGAAGACCTCGGCATGGTGCCGGTTCAGGCTGAGGCAGAGGGCGGCAAGCGCGGCGAAGCTGAGGCCCAGATTCGCGGCGAGGACGAGGGGCGTCATGCGTGGGTCGGCTCCGGGCATGAATGTTATACACTGATAACGATCCGTCGGTTAGACGTTGTGATATAC
>NZ_JBELQE010000042.1:0-25196 GCF_040270385.1 Methylorubrum podarium
CCCCCCCCCCCCCCCCCCCCCCCCCCCCCCCCCCCCCCCCCCCCCCCCCCCCCCCCCGCCCCCCCCCCCCCCCCCCCCCCCCCCCCCCCCCCCCCCCGCGCGGCGCCCCCCCGCCCCCCCCCCGCCCGGGGGGCCCCCCCCCCCCCCGCCCCTTCTCAGACTTGCGGCGCGATCATTCGTCAGTTGACGATGACCGTGGCGCCGACCTTCACGCGGGAATAGAGGTCGGTGACGTCGTCATTGGTCATGCGGATGCAGCCCGACGACACCGCCTGACCGATCGTGTCCGGCTCGTTGGAGCCGTGGATCCGGTATTCGGAGCGGCCGATATACATCGCGCGGGCGCCGAGGGGGTTCTCGATGCCGCCGGCCATGTAGCGCGGCAGATCGGGGCGGCGGGCCAGCATCGCGGCCGGAGGCGTCCAGCTCGGCCACTCGCGCTTGGCGGTGATCTTGTTCACGCCGCTCCAGGTGAAGCCCGGACGCCCGACGCCGACGCCGTAGCGGACGGCCTGCCCGCCCGGGAGCACGTAGTAGAGCCGCCGCTCCGACGTGGAGACGACGATCGTGCCCGGCGCGTAGCGGGTGGCGTACGGCACGACTTCGCGGGGAATGCGGGCGACCTGGGCCTGCGCCGCCTCGGCCTCACCGTAGCCCTGCCCGTAGCCCTGGGCGCGGGAGTCGCGCTGCGTGGCGTAGGGGTCGTAGACCGGCCAGCCGCCCGGCGACGACTGCTCCTGATAATAGTCGTCACCATCGGAGCCGAACGGATCGTAGGGCGCGGCGCTGGCGACATTGGTCGCGAGAACACAGACGCCGACGGCGCCGGCGAGAACAGATGCCAGGGTCTTCATCGCAAGGGCCTACCTGTGCAGTAATCTTTGCCATTACAAGCGTGACTGTGCTTGCTGGGTTCCCGCCTGTTTACGGATTTTCCACGACCCGGCCGTGCGGCGGCTCACATGAGCTTGGCCGTATCGCCGTGGTTACTCCCAAATCGCCCGCGCAGTGGGGGCCCAGGTGCGCCGCGACACCGAACCGGCCGCCCAGGGAGACGACGGCGGGACGTGATGGCGATGGGCCTTCAGACCGAGGCAACGATCGACGGCGCGACACGGGTCAAGCGCCGCCGCGGGGGCACGACCTACACGCTCGATCTCAGTTGGACCGATGGCGGCGGTTTGAAGCGGAAAGTCGAGGAGGTCTCGGTCTCGCCGGCGCTCGCCGCGCAAATCATCGCCGACAACCACCTCGTCGTCGATCGGATACCGATCAAGTACATCCCCGGCGAAGCCGGTTCGCCGAAGCAGGACGAGAACATCATCGTTCTCGACGATACGGCCGATCAGGAAAAGACGGATGAGGAACTCGTCTATGCCGGCGCGGGCGCGGGCGTCCTAGGCCTGGCCGGCTCCGCCCTGTTCTTCCTGCCCCGGCGGCGTCGGCGCGACGCCGTCGCGGCCTGACTTCGATCCGGCGTCTCGGCCGAACGGCGCGCGGCCGGCCTTGCGCGGGTCAGCTCACCGGGGGCGAGGGGTCACGCGCGGCCCGCTCGGCCTCGACCAGCACGTCGAGGGCGCGCCACGGCTTCGGAATGAAGACCGCTCCCTCCGGCAAGGTCATGCCGGTCTCCGGCTCGACGCCGGAGGTCACGACCAGTCGGGTGCGGGGCCAGAGGGTGGCGATGGCACGGGCGAGCTGAAGCCCGTCCATGGCTCCCGCGAGGCGGATGTCGGCGAAGACGAGGGCGACGTCGCCGCCCCGCTCCCGCAGGACGCCCAGGGCACGCTCGGCGCTGTCGCAGCCGATCACCCGCATCTCCGTCTCTTCCAGCACGCTCTCGGCCAGTTCGCGGGTGTCGCGCTCGTCCTCGACCACGAGGGCGATGCGGGCATCCGGCCGCTCGGCTTTCTCGTTCTGGGACCGCTCGGCATGATCGACGCGCCGAACCAGGGCGGCGAGGTGATCGGGAATGCCTTCCGCCACGAGGTTGTCGTAGCAGGAGGCGAGCGCCTGTCCGATCTGATCGAGCTTCATGCCCGGCAGGAGGGGATCATCGGCGAATCCCCGCGGCGATCGATCTCGATACGAGTCGTTCAAGGCGAAACGATCCTCTCTCGCGCATCCGGGCGGCGAAGGACCTTTCGCGGAGCTCAAGGTCCGAGGCGCCGCACAGCACAACAAAGCGGGTGGGTGCCGCTCAGTTGCGTCGAACGGAGATTTTCACCGCCGCGGGGTCTGCCGCGCGGCGGGCGGCCGCACGCCTGCCCTACTGGGCCATCTCGGCATCGGCCAGGGTGACGAGGCCGGCCACGCTGCGCACGTCGCGATAGCGGTCGCCGCGGGTGCTCATCATCGCCTCGAACTTCTGGTGCACCTGGGCGACCGAGAGGCTGGCGGGCTTGCGGTGGCGGCCCCGCCCGGTGGTGCCGGCGAAGAAGATCGAGCGGTTGGCCCGGGCCGGGCCGGGCAGCAGGGCGGCGGCGGCGGCGGTGGGCTTGTCGACCACCTGGGACAGGAAGTTCTCGGCATCGTCCGGCCCGAGGAAGTGCGCGAGGTAGACCTCGCCCAGCGACAACTCGCGTCCGATCTTCAGGGCAATGCGCGCGGCGTCGCGCTTGAGCATCTCGCCGGCCATGACGGCCGAGAGGTAGGGGTCGCGGCGCAGGTCGAGGATGCGGGTGCGCTCGGACTGATCCTGGATCGACGGCTTGTCGTTGGAGTCCGGCACGACGAGCGCGGCCTCCTTCTCGTACCCGTATTTGGACCCGAAATCGCGCACGACGCCGAGCCAGGTGCGCTCGATGAACTGGAACAGCCCGGTGGCCGACGAGGTCTTGGCCTGGACCGCGGTGATGAAGCTCGACTCCTTGTCGGCCACCGCCATGAGCAGGACCGGATCGGTCTGGACCGCCTGGGCCGCCTTGACGATGGTCTGCACGAGGTGGCGGCGGATCTTCATCGGGCCGAATTCGAGGATGTCGTTCGGATCACCGGTCGAGGTCTGCGAGAGCAGGAAGTCGTAGGAGACGCGATCGACCGTGTTCGCGCCGAGCTCCGTGTCGAGATCGCCGATCGGATGGAAGCTCGACGAAGCCGCCAGCACGGAGGGAACCGGCGCTTCCGGCGCGAGCGCCTGGAGGCGCGGCTTGGGCATGGTCAGGTCGGAGACCTTGGTCGAGGCCTCGGCCCGGCCGAGATCGGTGCCGGCGTTGAGGAGGACCGCGCTCAGGCCTCCGGCCAGCAAGGTCATGGAGAGGATCGAGCGGACGAGCGCCGTGCGGCTGCCGTGGTCACGCCCGGTGCGGGAATTGAGGGTGATGACGTCGGAGGACGGGGCGGAACGTCCGCCCTTGCGAGAGGTGCTCGAAGCAACCTTGGTGGTCCGCGGCGATCCGATCGTACGGCCCTGCATCGTTGTCGTCGCTCACTCTTCGTGATGGCGCCAGCGGCGTATGGGCAACAGTTCGCCGCCGGATGTGGCGCAAACACGGCCGAGGTTGTGGCATCCCCAGGGCAAGCCGGGGCAATTTGCGGGCAAGCTGAGCCGTTTGGCGGGTTATCCCCGGAATTGTCCACGGGGCGAAGGGGAGGACCGGTCAGGAAGCGTCGCGACGGATGCGGAGAAATGACTTCGGGCGGCGATCTGGCCGGAAGGCAAACGGTGCCGCCCATGCCGCCGCACCGCGCTTCAACATGCATTATAGATCCATGCGGCGAAGCTTTCGCCCGGAATGATCATTATCGTTCTACACCCATCGACACGAATTATACGCAGCAGCACCCCGATCTCGACGCTCTGTGTGAATGTTAACTGAGTATATCGATCTGCAATCTACGGATATGGCCTCCATGTCGGGGTCTCACATGCCTAAGATGTCACTGAGCGTTCGAGCGTCACTCGGATGCCTTTTCGCAGCGATGCTCGTCGTCTCGATCCTGCAAGGCGCCGCGGCTTACTGGAAGATCAACAACATCTCGACAGTCACCGCCGGTCTTTTCGAGAATACCGTCCCCTCCATCAACGAAGCGCATTCCATCAACGCGCTGGTTCTGCGGACGCGGCTCTGGCAGTTTCGTTACATGACCGCGGAGGACGAGGCCGCTCGATCGCAGAGCAAGGACAAGATCATCGAGTTCGCCGGAGAACGGGACAAGAAGGTCGATGGATACCGGTCTCTGGTCTCGAGTGTTGAAGAGCAGAAGGTCTACGACGAGCTGAAAGCGAAGCTCGACATGCTGAGAAAGGACGGGGAACGCTTGCGCGCCTTCCCGGCCGATCGCCAGGACGAGGCCATGGCCTTCTTCCGTGGGCCCATGAACACCAACTACCTCGCCGTATCCGCCGCCGCGCGCACCCTCGTCGACATCAACAATGCGGCGAGCAAGCAGGCCGAGGCCGCGATCCGGGGCGAGCAGAGCTCCGCGATCCGGGCGACGCTGCTGATGCTCGGCGTCTCCGTCCTGATCACCGTCGGCGCGATGGCGTTCTGCCTCGTCGGTGTGTCGCGCCCGATCGAGCGGATGACCGGGGCGATGCGGCGCCTGGCCGACGGCGACGCGGCCTCGGAGATCCCCTATGGCGGCCGCCGCGACGAGATCGGCTCGATGGCGGGGGCCGTGCAGGTGTTCCGGGAGAACCTCGTCCGGACCCGCCAGCTCGAGGAGGAGACCGCGCTCGCCCGCGCCTCGGCGGAGGAGCAGCGGAAGGCCGGCATGCGCCAGATGGCGGACGGGTTCGAGGCCGCGGTCGGCGGCATCGTCGGCTCGGTCTCCTCGGCCGCGGGCGCGCTTCAGGTCACCGCCCAGGGCATGAGCGCCACCGCCGGACAGACCGCGGCGCAATCGAGCAGCGTGGCGGCGGCGGCGGCCCAGGCGGCCGCCAACGTCAACACGGTGGCGGCGGCGGCCGAAGAACTCGGCTCCTCCGTGGCCGAGATCGGCCGGCAGGTCTCGGGCTCCGCCGATCTGGCCCAGGCGGCGGTGGCGGAAGCCAACGCCACGGCCGGCCTCGTTCAAGATCTGGCGCAGGCGGCGAGCCGCATCGGCGACGTGGTCGCGCTCATCTCGCAGATCGCCGGCCAGACCAACCTCCTGGCGCTGAACGCCACCATCGAGGCGGCCCGTGCCGGCGAGGCGGGACGCGGCTTCGCGGTCGTGGCCACGGAGGTGAAGGCGCTGGCCGACCAGACCGCGCGCGCCACCGAGGAGATCTCGGCCCAGATCGGCCGGATCCAGGGCTCGACGGATCAGGCGGTCGGCGCCATCGGCGGCATCGGAGCGCGCATCCGCGAGATCGCCGGCGTCGCGGCCTCGATCGCGGCGGCGGTGGAGGAGCAGAGCGCGGCGACGCAGGAGATCGTCCGCAACGTCGCTCAGGCCTCCGCCGGCACCGGCGAGGTGACGACGAACATCGCGGGCGTGGCGGGCGCGGCCGAGGAGACGGGCGCGTCCGCGGCGCGGGTGCTGAGCTCGGCCTCCGAACTCTCGCGTCAGTCCGAGCACCTGTCGGCTGAAGTCCGGCACTTCCTCATGACCGTGCGCGCGGCCTGATCGCATACGGGCTGAGTTGGAAAGCGGCGCGGCGGCCCTCGCTCGACGAGCGGGGGCCGGACGTGCGTTGCGGCGTCGGCAACGAGATGGGCATCGACCGGCCGATGGTCCGAGACGGGCGGTGCGGAGGATCGATCGTCGTCCTCGACGCCCTCGGTCTCACAGCCGCCGCAGCGCCACGCTCTCGATGCGGTGGCTCGGCCCCTTGGCCAGGATCAGGCTGGCCCGCTGGCGGGTCGGCAGGATGTTGTCGCGCAGGTTCGGCAGGTTGATTGTGGTCCAGAGCCGGTCGGCGATGTCCAGGGCGTCGGCCTCCGTCACCTCGGCATACTTCCGGAAGTAGGAAAGCGGATCGCGGAAGGCGGTCTGGCGCAGGCGCAGGAAGCGGTTGACGTACCAGCGGTGCAGGTCGTCCTCGTGCCCGTCGAGATAGATCGAGAAGTCGAAGAAGTCGGAGACGAAGGGGATCGCGGTGCCGTCCCGCGGCAGGCGGGCGGGCTGGAGGACGTTGAGGCCCTCGACGATGAGGATGTCGGGCGACTCGATCACCTGCTCCTCGCCGGGCACCACGTCGTAGACGAGGTGGGAATAGACCGGCGCCGAGACCCGCTTGTGGCCGGCCTTGATGTCGGCGAGGAAGCGCAGCAGGGCGGCGCTGTCGTAGCTCTCCGGGAAGCCCTTCCGTTCCATCGCGTCCATGCGCTGCAGTTCGGCGTTGGGATGGAGGAAGCCGTCGGTCGTGATGAGATCGACCTTCGGCGTGTTGGGCCAGCGGGCGAGCAGGGCCTTCAGCACCCGCGCCGTCGTCGATTTGCCGACCGCCACCGAGCCGGCGAGCCCGATGATGTAGGGCACCTTGGCCTCGTGCTCGGCCAGCAGGAAGCGCTGCGTCGCCTTGAACAGCCCTTGCGTCGCCGCGACGTAGAGCGAGAGCAGCCGCGAGAGCGGCAGGTAGATCGCCACGACCTCCTCGATCGAGATCGGGTCGTTGAGGGATTGCAGCCGGCCGATATCCTCGGCGGTCAGCGTCAGCGGCGTGTCGGCGCGAAGCTGGGCCCATTCGTCGCGCGAAAAAATCCGGTAGGGCGAGAGGCGGCTCGGCCCCTGGCCGGTCACCGGGTTCTGGCGCTCCTCCGGTTCGATCCCGGCCGGCGGGATCGGGGCGCCGATCATGTATGCCTCCGGGCCGCCTTCTCGGCGAGGCCGCTCTGGGCCGTGCGACGGCCCAGCTCCGCCATCACCTCGTCGAGGGGTACGCCGACCGCCTTCAGGGTCACGACCAGATGGTAGAGGACGTCGGCCGCCTCCGACACGAGCGCCTTGCGGTCCCCCTGCACCGCGGCGATGGCGGCCTCGACCGCCTCCTCGCCGAGCTTCTTGGCCGCCTTGGCCGGGCCCTCGGAGAGGAGTTTGGCGGTGTAGGACGTCTCGGGAGGGGTGCCGGCCCGGCTGTCCACGAGGGCGGCGAGGTCGTCGAGGCTGAACTTCGTCATAAGGTGCGCAAACGGAACCCGTACCATGCGGCATCGCATGATCGGATACCGGCGCTCCGGACCCTGCGCAGGCGCAGGCCCCCGGTCAAGGGGCGCGGGCACGCGCCCACGGGTTACCCGTTACGGATCGAGCCGCATCGCAAGTCCCGCGGCGGCCATGTGGCTCTTGGCCTCGCCGATCGTGGCTTCCCCGAAATGGAAGATCGAGGCGGCGAGCACCGCGCTGGCACCGCCGTCGCGGACGCCCGCCACGAGGTCGTCGAGCCCGCCGACGCCGCCGGAGGCGATCACCGGCACCTTCACCGCGTCGGCGATGGCGCGGGTGAGCGCGAGGTCGTAGCCGGAGCGGGTGCCGTCCTTGTCCATGGAGGTGACGAGGAGTTCGCCGGCCCCGCGCTCGGAGACTTTTCGGGCGAACTCGACCGCGTCGATGCCGGTCGGGTTGCGGCCGCCATGCGTGAAGATCTCCCAGCGCGCCGTCTCACCGGGCGCGGAGACGCGCTTGGCGTCGATCGCCACGACGATGCACTGGTCGCCGAACTTTTCGGCCGCCTCGGCGACGAAGTCGGGGTTCTTCACCGCAGCCGTGTTGATGCCGACCTTGTCGGCGCCCGCGAGCAGCAGCGTGCGGACATCGGCCACGGTGCGCACGCCGCCGCCGACGGTGAGCGGCATGAAGCAGGCTTCCGCCGTCCGGCTCACCACGTCGAGCAGGGTGCCGCGGTCCTCGTGGCTCGCGGTGATGTCGAGGAAGCAGAGTTCGTCGGCGCCGGCGGCGTCGTAGGCCTTGGCGGATTCGACCGGATCGCCGGCATCGCGCAGTTCGAGGAACTGCACGCCCTTCACGACGCGTCCGTCCTTCACGTCGAGGCAGGGGATGATGCGGGTCTTGAGCACGAAAGGACTTTCAGGTGTTCGGGTCGTCGGCGTCGATGGGGAAGGGCCGCGACCGGATCTCTTCCGGAGAATAGGGACAGGTCTCGGGGAAGCGCCTCAGGGGAAGCCGCGTCTCCTTCGATGCGCCGAGGCGGGAGCCTTGATAAGCGCGCTCCAGGGCCTCGTCCAAGCGCCCTTTGAGACCTGGATTGTCCTTGAGGATGAACTCCGCCTCTTTTCGCTGCGCCGCGATCGAGATCGCCCAGCTTCGAGTCTTCTTGTCCGGCTGATGATCGAACTTGAGCATGTGCAGGAGGATCACCCGCCACGCGCTGACGAGGCTGTTGAACTCGCTGCGTCCCAAGCTCTCGATCTCCTCCGCCAGATTCGCGAGGTCGAGGCCCGAGAAATCCCCGGCCCGCAGGCGCGCGCCTTGCTCCTGGGTCCAGGTGTAGAAGTCGTCCTCGTAGGCAGTGCCGTCCCGAGTCTGCACCGCAGCAGCCTTCACCGCACTCATGCGAGCCTCCTGCCCGCACCATATCACGAAGTCGCGGCCCCTTTGGAGCGGGCGATCGCGGCGAGCGCCTCCTTCGGGTCGATGCGGCCGTCGTAGAGGGCGCGGCCGGTGATGGCGCCGGCGAGCACGGCGCAATCCGGCTCCAGCAGGCGCTCGACATCCGCCATCGAGGCGAGGCCGCCCGAGGCGATGACGGGAATGCTGACGGCCGAGGCCAAAGCCAGCGTCATCTCGATGTTAAGGCCCTTCAGGATGCCGTCGCGGGCGATGTCGGTGTAGATGATGGCGGCGACGCCCGCATCCTCGAAGCGGCGCCCGAGTTCCTCCGCCGTCATGCTGGAGGTCTGGGCCCAGCCCTCGACCGCGACCCGTCCGTCCTTGGCGTCGATGCCGACGGCGATGCGCCCCGGATGGAGGCGGGCCGCCTCGCGCACGAAAGCGGGATCGCGCACCGCCGCGGTGCCGATGATGACGCGGCTCACGCCCTTCTCCAGCCAGCCCTCGAGGGTGCGCATCTCGCGCACGCCGCCGCCGAGCTGCACCGGCAGGCTCACGCGGGCGAGGATCGCGTCGACGGCCGCGGCGTTGCGCGGCGCGCCGGCGAAGGCACCGTCGAGATCGACCACGTGAAGCCAGGAGAAGCCCTGCATCTCGAAGGCTTCGGCCTGCGCCGCCGGATCGTCGTTGAAGACCTTGGCCTGGGCCATGTCGCCCTGAACGAGGCGGACGCAGCGCCCTTCCTTGAGGTCGATGGCCGGATACAGGATCACGCGTGGACTCGCCGGGTCGGTGTGTCGGAAAGCGGGCGCCCTCAGGGGCGCCAGCGCAGGAAGTTGCCGAGAAGGGCGAGGCCGAGGCGCTGGCTCTTCTCGGGGTGGAACTGGGTGCCGGCGACGTTGTCGTGCGCGACCATCGCCGTGACCGGGCCGCCATACTCGGCATGGGCGACCACGTCCGCCGACTCCGCGGCCCGCAGCGCGAAGCTGTGGACGAAGTAGGCGTGGAGCCCACCCTCCCCGGTCTCGATGTCGCGCAGCAGGGCGTGCTCGCGGTCGAGATGCAGGGTGTTCCAGCCCATATGCGGAATCTTGAGGGAAGGGTCGGCCGGCTCGATCGGGGCGACGTCGCCGGGAATCCAGTTCAGCCCCGCGGTCTCCTCGTATTCGAGGCCGCGGCTCGCCATGAGCTGCATGCCGACGCAGATGCCGAGGAACGGCTTGCCCTGCGCCTTGACGGCCTCCGTCATCGCCTCGACCATGCCGGGCACCGCGTCGAGGCCGCGGCGGCAATCGGCGTAGGCGCCGACGCCCGGCAGCACCACGCGGTCGGCCGCCGCCACCGCCTCCGGCACGTCGGTGACGACGATGCGGGTGCCGTCGAGCCCGGCCTCGCGGGCCGCGCGCTCGAAGGCCTTGGCCGCCGAGTGGAGGTTGCCCGATCCGTAATCGATGATCGCGACGGTCTGCTCGCTCACCGTCCACCCTCGCTCGCGGGGAAAAGGCCGATCACCGCGTCGTCGCCGCGGCGATGCGCCGGGCGGGTCGCGCCCGTCGGGATGACGCTCGGCACCGACTCGGCGTCGAGCCAGCGGGCGGCGACCTTCAACTCGGCCTCCTCCTGCGAGCCCGCGATCACCGCGTCGCGGGCGGGCTTGCCCCGGCGGCCGTAGGTCCAGCGGCGCAGACTCGAGGCTTCCATGCCGACCAACAGGCTGGCCAGCCCGGTGACGACCAGCGCCGCGAAGGGCGGAAGGCCGAGCGCCCGGCCCGCGAGCGCGAGCCCGACGAGCCCCACCAGAACGAGGAGCGCGGCGAGCCAGAGGCGATGGCGCAGGAACCAGAGCACCGTGAAGGCGAAGGCGCCCCAGGAGAAGCCGTCGCGCACGAGATGCGCCTGTTCCAGCGCGCGGGGGTCACCGCGAAGCGCGCCCTCGGGAACGTGCAGCGTGTAGGTCCGCATCCTCGCTCCTCCTCAACCGGTCTCAGAGCGATCCCTTGGTGGAGGGAACGCGGCCATCCTCACGCGGGTCGATGGCGACGGCCTTCCGCAAGGCCCGGGCCAGCCCCTTGAAGACGCTCTCAGAGATGTGGTGCGCGTTCTCGCCGTAGAGCGTCTCGACATGCAGCGTGATGCCGGCATTCATCGCGAAGGCCTGGAAGAATTCCCGCACCAGCTCGGTGTCGAACTGCCCGATCTTCTCGACACGGAAGCTCGTGCGGAACACCAGGAACGGCCGGCCGGAGATGTCGATCGCGATGCGGCTCAGCGTCTCGTCCATCGGCAGGTGGATGTCGGCGTAGCGGGCGATGCCGCGCTTGTCGCCGAGCGCCTTGGCGACCGCCTGGCCGAGCGCGATGCCGGTATCCTCGGTGGTGTGGTGCTGATCGACGTGGAGGTCGCCCTCGACCTTGATCGTCACGTCGAACAGGCCGTGGCGGGCGAACAGCTCCAGCATGTGGTCGAGGAAGCCGACACCGGTCGCGATCTCGGCCTTGCCGGTGCCGTCGAGAGCGATCGAGACGGAAACGTCGGTCTCCGCCGTGCGGCGGCTGATGCTGGCTGTACGCATCGCGTGCTGGATGTCTGATCCTGGAACGGTCGGCGGGCCTCAGCGGCCGGCCGGGCCTGCCTTGTAGTGTGGAATGACCCTGCGGGGGAAGGGTTTTGGCACTCGGCCCCGTCATGAACCGAAGCGTGCGTCATTCAACGGTCATGCGGTGGCGCCAGCCTGCCGCCCTTGCCCGGCCGACAGGAGCCGCCATGTTGTCCCGCCGTTCCGTCCTCGCCGCCAGCGCCGCGCTTCTCGCCGGCACGGCCGGAGCCGCGGATGGAAGGCTGCGCTTCGGCGTCATCGCCGACCCGCAATATGCCGAGGCGCCGCCCAACCTCACCCTCGGCCGGTACTACGCCAACAGCCTCGACAAGATGCGCGCCGCGGTCGCCGCCCTGAACGGGGAGGACCTGCGCTTCGTCGTGACGCTCGGCGACATCATCGACCGCGACGTGGCGAGCTACGACAAAATCCTGCCGATCTACCGGACGCTCCGCCACGAGACCCGCTTCGTGCTCGGCAACCACGATTTCGATCTGGCCCCCGAGCATCTCGAACGGGTGCCGGGTCTGCTCGGCATGGCGGCCCCCTATTACGACTTCGCGGTCGCCGGCATCCGCTTCGTCGTGCTCGACGGCAACGACGTCTCGCTGTTCGCCCCGCCGCCGGACGATCCGCGCCGGAAGCTGGCCGCGGAGCGCCTCGAGCAGGCCAAGGCGGCGGGCCTCGTCAACGCCAAGCCCTGGAACGGGTCCCTCGGCGACGCGCAATTCGCGTGGCTGGAGCGGAGCCTGCACGCCGCGCGGGAGGCCGGCGAGCGGGTCGTCGTGCTCAATCACTACCCGGTCGCGCCCGACAACCCGCACAATCTCTGGGACGCGAGCCGGCTCACCGGCCTGCTCGCGCGCCAGCCGCACGTCCTCGCCTACTTCAACGGCCACAATCATGCGGGCAACTACGCCGAGCGCGACGGAATCCACTACGTCAACTTCCACGGCATGGTAGACACGCCGGACAGCTCGGCCTTTGCCGTGGTGGAGATCACGGGCGACCGCCTGGAGATCCAAGGGTTCGGTCGCGAACCGAGCCGCTCGCTCACCCTCAAACCCGCCTGAGGACGCCCGTGCTCCGGCGGATCGGAGCCTGACTCATGCGTTTCGCCGCCGCCGCCCTTCTCGTGTCGATCACGGCCTCGCCCGCGCTCGCGGCCTACCCTTGCGACGAGCTGTGGGGCGAGCGCAACGCGATCTACAAGGATGCCGGCTACTGCTTCCGCACCGAGCGCGCGATCCGCGCCTTCGGCAATGCCGGCTGCAAGTACGACGAGCTGGCCGACGTACCCCTCTCCGCCCGTCAGCGCGCCGACATCGCCGACATCCAGCGCCAGGAACGCGCCAACGGCTGCGCGCGCTAATTTTCTTCGAGGTTCTCCCCCT
This sequence comes from Methylorubrum podarium, assembly GCF_040270385.1. Taxonomy (NCBI): domain Bacteria; kingdom Pseudomonadati; phylum Pseudomonadota; class Alphaproteobacteria; order Hyphomicrobiales; family Methylobacteriaceae; genus Methylorubrum; species Methylorubrum podarium. The sequence continues at coordinate 12,427 of NZ_JBELQE010000042.1, forward strand.
CTCCCCGCGTGCGGGGAGAGGGGGGACGCAACGTGAGTCGGTCTGGCACGACAGTCCGACGGAGCAGCCTTCAGTCCCGCAGCACCCGCCCGGCCACGGCATCGAGCTTCGCCAAAAGCTCCGGATCGCGGTGGGCGGGCGCGGTCATGATCGCGCCGTCCAGCGCCCGGTGCGAGCCCGCGGGGCAGTCCTCGCGCTCGGCCGGAAAGTCGCGGGCGACGCGGGCGACGAGTTGCGCGGCCTTGCCGGCATTGGCGCGGGCCACGGCGACCACGGAGGCCACGTCCACGCTGTCGTGGCTCGGATGCCAGCAATCGTAGTCCGTCACCATGGCGATGGTGGCGTAGGTGATCTCGGCCTCGCGGGCGAGCTTGGCCTCGGGCATGTTGGTCATGCCGATCACGTCGAAATTGGCGGCCTTGTAGTGCTTGGATTCGCCGAGCGTGGAGAATTGCGGCCCTTCCATGCAGACATAGGTGCCGCCCCGGTGCACCGAGATCCCCTCGGCCTCCGCCGCGGCGGCGATGCGCTTCTGCAGCAGCGGCCCGACCGGATGGGCGAAGGACACGTGGGCGACGCAGCCGTTGCCGAAGAACGAGGTCGCACGGCCGAAGGTGCGGTCCACGAACTGATCGACCAGCACGAACAGGCCCGGATGCAGCTCGTTGCGGAACGAGCCGCAGGCGGAGAGCGAGACGATGTCGGTCACCCCCGCCCGCTTCAGCACGTCGATGTTGGCGCGGTAGTTGATGCCGGTGGGCGAGAAGCGGTGGCCGCGCCCGTGGCGGGCCAGGAACACCACCTTGGTCTGCCCGATGCGGCCGATGCGCAGCGCGTCGGAGGGTTCGCCCCAGGGCGAGGCGATCGTCTCCTCGCGGACATCCTCCAGGCCGGGCAGATCGTAGACGCCCGAGCCGCCGATCACGCCGAGTACCGCTGCCGTCATGCAAGAATCCTCGTGGTGTCGCCGCGTGATGTCGCCGAAGCCTCGACGCGCCGGCCGCGCGATCCTCGCGTGCGACGAACGTAGTTCTCGGCGATGACGTTTTGATTGTGCCGGGATCGGCTCGTCCGGCGATGGAAAATCCTTACCGCAGGCCTTGCCCGAGACGCAAACGGGCCCGCGAGGGGCCCGTTCGTCCGTTCAACCGGTGCGGTCGATCAGTAGGTCTTGTGCAGCTCCGGCTGCAGGCCGTGCACCTCGCCGCCGACCTTCTTCCAGATCTGCTTCTTCACGTAATAAAGCAGCCCGGCCAGCACGATGAGGAACAGGATCACGCGGAATCCCAGCGCCTTGCGGGCCATCATGTGCGGCTCGGCCGCCCAGGCCATGAAGGCCGACACGTCGCGCGAGTACTGCTCGACCGTCTCGGGGACGACCGGCTCGCCCTTGTCGTTCTTCGCGTAGGTGATCTGCCCCTCGCTGAGGGGGTTCGGCATCGCGATCACGTGGCCGGGATAGTACTTGTTGTAGTAGCCGCTGCCCGGCATCTCGAAGCCCTTCGGGGGCTCCTCGTAGCCGTTCAGGAGCGCGTGGATGTAATCGACGCCCTGCTCGGAATACCCGGTGAAGGGCAGCGCGTCGAAGACGAACCACGGGAAGCCGCGCTCGTAGGTGCGAGCCTTGGCGAGGACCGAGAAGTCCGGAGGCGCCTTGCCGCCGTTGGCCGCGGCCGCCGCCTTGTCGTTCGGGAAGGGCGGCGGGAAGCGGTCCGCCGGGCGGGCGGGACGCTCGACCTCTTCGCCCGAGTCGTTCAGTTCCTTGACGTTGTAGGTCGCGGCGAGCGCCTTGACCTGCCCCTCGGTGAAGCCGGGGCCGCCGGCCTCCGCCAGGTTGCGGAAGGCGACGAGGCGCATGGAATGGCAGTTGGCGCAGACTTCCTTGTAGACCTGGAAGCCGCGCTGGAGCTGCGCCTGGTCGAACCGGCCGAACATGCCGGCGAAGCTCCACTTCTCCCGCGGCGGGTTGGTGCCGTGTCCGTCCTCGGCCAGGGCCGAGCCGGCACCGAGGGAGGCCGCGAGCAGGGCCGCGGCGGCGAGGCGTGCGATGCGCATCGTTGTTCTCTCCCTCGGGCCTTAGGCGCGCTTGGCCGGTTCGGCCGCCGCACCGACGGGCATGCCGGATCCGCTCACCTGCTTGCCCGGACCGGTCACGGTCTCGAGGATCGAGCCCGGCAGGCGGTCAGGCGTCTCGAACAGGCCGACCAGCGGCATGACGAGGAGGAAGTGGGCGAAGTAGTAGATGGTGCAGATCCGCGAGGCGAGAACGTAGCCGCCCTCCGGGGGCTTGGCGCCGAGCCAGCCGAGGATGATGGCGTTGACCAGGAACACCCAGAAGAACACCCGGTAGACCGGACGGTAGTTGCAGGAGCGGACCCGCGAGGTGTCGAGCCACGGCGCGAAGGCCAGGATCAGCACCGCGCCGAACATCAGGATGACGCCGCCGAGCTTGTCCGGCACCGCGCGCAGGATCGCGTAGAAGGGCAGGAAGTACCATTCCGGCACGATGTGCGCGGGCGTCACCGACGGGTTGGCCGGGACGTAGTTGTCGGCGTGGCCGAGATAGTTCGGCTGGTAGAAGATGAACCACGCGAACAGGATCATGAACACCACCACCGCGAACACGTCCTTGACGGTCGCGTAGGGGGTGAACGGCACGGCATCCTTGCTCGACTTGATCGGGATGCCGGCCGGGTTGTTCTGACCCGTCACGTGCAGCGCCCAGACGTGCAGAACGACGACGCCGGCGATCATCCACGGCAGCAGGAAGTGCAGCGAGAAGAAGCGGTTGATGGTCGGGTTGCCGACCGAGTAGCCGCCCCAGAGCAGGCTCTGGATCGTGTCGCCGACGACCGGGATCGCCGCCAGGATGTTGGTGATGACGGTGGCGCCCCAGAAGCTCATTTGGCCCCACGGCAGGGTGTAGCCGAGGAAGGCGGTGGCCATCATCAGGAGGTAGATGATGACGCCGAGCAGGTAGAGCACCTCGCGCGGGGCCTTGTAGGACCCGTAATAGAGGTTGCGGAAGATGTGGACGTAGACCGCCACGAAGAACATCGACGCGCCGTTGGCGTGCGCGTAGCGCAAGAGCCAGCCGTAGTTCACGTCGCGCATGATGTGCTCGACGCTCTCGAACGCGTTGCCCGCGCTCGGATCGTAGTGCATCGCCAGCCAGACGCCGGTGATGATCTGGATGCCGAGGAAGGCGATCAGGATCGCGCCGAAGGTCCAGAAGTAGTTGAGGTTACGCGGAACCGGGAAGGCGATGAAGGACGAGTGCACCAGCCCGACCAGCGGCAGCCGTGACTCGAACCACTTCGCGAGGCGGCTCTTGGGTACGTAGGTCGAGGTCGCGTGTGCGCTGCTCATCGGTTTGCCCGCTCCGGCTTCTCGTGTCCTGTTGTCAGGCGGCCGCCTTGCCGCCCTCTTCGCCGATCTTGATCTTCGTATCGGTCTCGAAAGCGTAGGGCGGAATCGGCAGGTTGGTCGGCGCCGGCCCTCGGCGCACGCGGCCGACCGCATCGAACTGCGAGCCGTGGCAGGGGCAGGACCAGCCCTCGTAACTGCCGGAATGCCCGATCGGCACGCAGCCGAGATGGGTGCAGTTGCCGTAGCTCACGAGCCACTGATCGTGGCCCTTCTTCACCCGAGACTCGAAGGAGGCGGGATCGATCATGTCGGAGAGGGGCACGGCCTTCATGTCCGTGACTTCCTTCTCCGTCAGCTTGCGCACGAAGATCAGCTTGCCGCGCCAGAACACGTTGACGATTTGCCCGTCCTGGATCGGGCTGAGGTCCACGTCGAGCGGCGCGCCAGCCGCGATCGTCGCGGCGTCGGGCGCCATGGAGGCGACGAAGGGCCACGCCACGGCGGCCGTTCCCACGGCCAGACCCGCACCGGTGGCGAGGAACAGAAAATCGCGCTTGGTGCCCTGAGGGCCAGCGGTTGCTTCGGTGGCCATGGTGTCTGCCAAGGTGCAACTCTCCCGTCAGCCGTCGCACGGAGCCTCTCCAGCCACGCCGCGGGCTCTGGCGCCCGTGCATACCTTGGAGGCTTTCGAATTCGAAATCTGGCGCAACGGCAGACACCATTGCGCCGCGGCAATCAATGCGACCGTGGGTCACCGGATTGCCGTTTTATTTCCTGCGCGGCTCTCTGACATGCCAGATGCGAACATGTCCAGACTGCCGCGCTTGATCGCCGTACGGCACCGCAACGATCCCCATTGATCGTTACCGCGAGGCACCATCTTGCATGAGGACGCATGCGGCCGCCGCGCTTGCACCGCCGAAGAGCGCAGGCGTAAACGACGGGTCTTGAGGAGTTTTTCGATGACCGACCGCCAGCCCGGCTTCAACACCCTCGCGATCCACGCCGGCGCGACCCCCGACCCGGCCACCGGCGCGCGGGCGACGCCGATCTATCAGACGACGAGCTTCGTCTTCGACGACGTCGATCACGCCGCTTCGCTGTTCGGGCTCCAGGCCTTCGGCAACATCTACACCCGCATCACCAACCCGACGAACGCGGTGCTGGAGGAGCGCATCGCCGCACTGGAGGGCGGCACCGCGGCGCTCGCCGTCGCCTCGGGCCACGCCGCCGAGTTCCTGACGCTCCACGCGCTGATGCAGCCGGGCGACGAGTTCGTGGCGGCCAACAAGCTCTACGGCGGCTCGATCAATCAGTTCAATCACTCCTACAAGAACTTCGGCTGGCAGGTGGTCTGGGCCGACACCGACGATCCCGACTCCTTCGAGCGCGCCATCACGCCGCGCACCAAGGCGATCTTCTGCGAGTCCATCGCCAATCCGGGCGGCGTCATCACCGACATCGCCGCGCTCTCGGTGATCGCCAAGCGCCACAACATCCCGCTCATCGTCGACAACACGATGGCGACGCCGTACCTGATCAAGCCGTTCGAGCACGGTGCCGACATCGTCGTGCACTCGGCCACCAAGTTTCTGGGCGGCCACGGCAATTCGATCGGCGGCCTCATCGTCGACGGCGGCACCTTCCCCTGGCAGGGGGACGAACGCTACCCGATGCTGTCGCAGCCGCGACCGGAATATGCCGGCATGGTGCTGGCCGAGACCTTCGGCAATTTCGGCTTCGCCATCGCCGTGCGGGTGCTGTCCCTGCGCGATCTCGGCCCGGCGCTCTCGCCGTTCAACGCCTTCCTGATCCTCAACGGCATCGAGACGCTGCCGCTGCGGATGCAGCGCCACTCCGACAACGCCCTGAAGGTGGCGACCTTCCTCAAGGACCACGGGCAGGTCGATTGGGTGAGCTATCCGGGGCTGGAGAGCGACCGCTACCACGCGCTGGCCCAGCGCTACACACCCAAGGGCGCGGGTGCGGTCTTCACCTTTGGCCTCAAGGGCGGCTACGAGGCCGGCGTCAAGCTGGTCTCGAACCTCCAGCTCTTCAGCCACCTCGCCAATATCGGCGACACCCGCTCGCTGGTGATCCACCCCGCCTCGACCACGCACCGCCAGCTCACCGACGAGCAGAAGCGGGCCGCGGGCGCGGGTCCGGAGGTGGTGCGCCTCTCGATCGGTATCGAGGACCCGCAGGATCTGATCGACGATCTCGACGCCGCCCTGCGCGCGTGAGCGTCACGCCCTGCGGGACAGCGTCAGCGCGTCCCGCAGATCCCGCGCGTCGGTGAGGAGCCGACCCTCACGGCGCATCCGCGCCAGCAGTGCCCGGTCGGGGAAGCCGCGATAGGGCAGGACCGGAGCCGTTCGGCCCGGTGGGATCGCCCCCTCGGCGGCGATCTCGCCGAGAACGCGATCCAGAAGGATGCGGCCGTGCTCATGCAGCCGCACGGCGGCGCGGGTGGCCGTCGTGTCGGCCGGCAGCGCCACGGCCTCCTGCGCCAGGATCGCCCCGGCATCGATCGCGGCGGCGAGGCGGTGGATGGTAACGCCGAACGCGGCCCCTCCGTCGGCGAGGGCGTGGATCGTCGGTACGGGGCCGCGATGGAGCGGCAGCAGGCTCGGATGCAGGTTGATCCCGCCGAGCCGTGCCCGCCCGAGCGTCGCCTCGGAGAAGATCTGGTCGAAGTGGAAGGCGACGATCAGGTCGGGCGCGTGCGCCGCGAAGGCCCGGGCCACCGCCTCGCCGTTCACGTCATCGACGCGCAGGGCCGGGAGATCGAGCTGCCGGCAGAGGGCGGCGAGCGGGGTCGCTTCGGGCGTCCCGGCGCTGCCGGAGAGGCGCTGCGCGACGGGCGCGAGCGGGCGCAGCAGGTCCGGCAGCCCGAAATTGACGCCGAGATAGGGGAGGAAGCCGGCCCCCGACCGAGCAAGATGGCGCCGCACCTGGCCGATCAGGCCGCCGGTCGCGGGCCGCTCGGCGTTCGAGAGCCCGACGAAGGCGATGGTTTCCGCGTGATCCGCCACGAAGCGGCGCACGGCGCGGGCGTTCGGCAGCGCCTCCAGGGCGAACAGGGCGATCCGGGGCGGCGGCATCAGCGCCGTCGCCGGTTGCGGAAGCGGAAGCCGTGCAGACCGGCGCTGCGCAGCCATTCCGGCACCAGCAGCGCGCCGCGGGCGAGCGCGGCGAGGATCGCGGGAAAGGCGATCACGTCCCGGTCCTGCTCCAGCCCGCGGGCGATGCGGGCGGCGGCCTCGTCCGCGCTCATCTCAAGAGGGCGCCAGCCCTTGATGACCCCGCCCATCGGCGTCTTGACGTAGCCCGGCGTCACCACGCTGACGCGCACGCCGAGCGGCTTCAGCTTCTGCCGCAGGGCGAGGCCGTGGGCGAGGAGCGCCGCCTTCGCGCCGCTATAGGCCGGCGCGTCGGGCAGGGGCGCGTAGGCCGCGAGCGAGGAGATCAGCGCGATCTGGCCGCGGCCGCGGCCGCTCATCAGGGTCACGCAGGGCAGCATCACGTTGAGTGCGCCGGTGAGGTTGATGTCCGCCGTCTCGAAGGCCGTCGCCTCGGTCTCCAAATCACCGGACGGGTGCCCTCCGTTCACCGCCGCGTTGACGATGACGAGATCGAGGGGGCTCGCCGCGTCGGTCTCGCGGATCCAGGCGCCGAGCGCCTCCCGCTCGCGCACGTCGATCAGCCGCGTGCGCACCTCGGCGCCCCGTCCCCGGCAGTCCTGCGCCACCGCCTCCAGCCGTTCCCGATCGCGGCCCGTGAGCACGAGGCGCGCCCCCGTCGCCGCGTAGAAGCGCGCGAGGGCCGCGCCGATGCCGCTGGAGGCGCCGGTGATGAGGATGACGGGCAAGGAGACTGATCTTTCCGCGAGAAGCCGGGTCCCGGCCGAAGGAAACTGGACCCGCTTCGAAGGCCGGCGGTCAATAGGCCGGCGAGAGACTTCCGTCGCGGCCGGCCCGTTCCAGGGTGTCGCGGGCGGCGGCGAGGGAGGCGGGCGGCAGCGCCGCCTCCAGGCGCGGAACGGCGCCGGCCACGGCCCGCTCGATCGCCGAGCGCGAGAAGTAGCCGCCGTTGATCTGGGTCCGGTGCATGACGACCCGGAAGAAATCTTGCACCAGCGACCCGTCCGGCGCCTTCGGGTCGTGCCAGAAGGTGTCGATGTCGCCCTGATGGGTCAGGCCCGGCATGTTGTAGACCGCCGAGCCGAAGGCCAGGGTCGGCCGCCCGCGCTCGAGGGCGAGCATCCCGACGGTGGAGTTCACCAGCACGACGCCGCGGCTGCCGTCGATGAGCTTCGTGAGGTCGCCGCCGTCGATGAAGTCGAGCCGGTCGTTGCAGCCGTGGCGCTTGGCCGACTGGCGGGCGCGCTTGCGCCAGTTCATGATGCCGCTGTCGAGCGGGTGCAGCTTCACCAGGAGCCGCGTCGGCGCCTGGGAATTCTTGGCGAAGGAGGCGATCACCCGGTCCATGAAGCCCTCGACGCCGAGGAAGGGCGAGTGGACGCGGATCTGGTAGTCGCTGTCGAGCTGGAGCGGCAGCAGGAAATAGTCGGCGTTGATCGCGTGGTAGATTTCGGTCACCCGCGCCGCCTCGCGGCGGGTGCGGCGGCGGCGCACGAACTTCCTGATCCAGCCGGCATATTCGGCCGCGATATGGTTCGGCCGGTGCGTGCGGAACCCCGGATAGAGGTAGGGGAAGCCGATATTGGCGATGTTGAAGCCGATATCCCACAGGCTGCGCCGGGCCATGTCCCCGGTGAGCGGCATCGCCCGTCCGGGCTGCGGCAGCCTGCGGGCAAGTTCCCGGATCTCCTCCGCCCGCTTGGGCAGGGTCGAGTTGCCGTTCACGCCGCCCGCCTCGCAGGTGATCCAGTAGGGCCGGACATAGCCCTCCTCGAACACGTGGATGCGCACGCCCATCGGCTTGGCGACGAGCACCGCGGCCTGATGGTAGGGACGGCAATCGCCGAACAGCACGATGTCGGTGACGGCATGCGTGCGGATATAGGCTTCGAGATAGGCCTCCCAGCCTTCGCGCCTGCCGCGGTAGTGGTCCGCGGGATGGGGCCAGAACAGCCAGTCGCCGGCGGAGAAGTTGATCCGGCGGACGCCGTGGCCGCGCTCGCGCAGGGCCGCACCGAGGACGGAGAAGAACGGGGAGGCGATCCCCTGCAGGAACAGGAACGTGGCGCCGTGGCGACCTATGGCATGGGCACGAGGCTGCGACATTCCCAGGCGCTCAATCCCTAGTCGTGAAGCGATCTGCGTTGCGCTTTCCGGCCGAAGGCCTCCCACGGCAGACCCGCGAACGACAACCGTTGCGCGATGACACCGAGAGGATTTTCCGTCTCCGTTGCCGATCGATCACGCAGCCCCTGCGACGATCGGACGGTGATCCTCTCGCGCCAGATTGCGGCTCCGATGTGTCCGGTCGAAATCCATCCCCTGAAAAATGCTTCGCGCAGGCCGATGCCGGCCGTTTCGCCGGAGGTGAGACTCGGACATCAGATGCGGCCCATGCTCGGACCGGCCTGGGCCGCGACCACCGCTTGGGCTATGGAGCGGGCCTCGACATGATCGACCTGCGCCACATCGAGCCGCACGGGGATACCGGGCTGCCCCGCTCCTTCCTGCCGCTCGGGCGGGCGGTCCGGCATCTGCGCGCGCAGATCGAGGCGGCGACGGGAGCCGCGCTCACCTTCCGCTCGCCCGGCCCGCCGGCCCTGTGGTCCGCGGCCGGCGCGGCGGACGGCAGGGCGATCCTGCGGGTGTCGCCCGGCCCCCTCCTCAGCCCCTACGACACGCCCGAGACCGGCCTGTCGAGCCTGCGGATCCGCTACGGCGGCCGCCCTGTCGGCGGAGAGCCGCCCTCGCCGGATCTCGGCGACCTCCTGCGCGCACGCGGGCTGTCGGGCGCCAACCGATTTCCCCGCGGCATCGCGCACGCCGCGCTGACCGCCTTTGCCGGGGAATCGCCGCCCGACCTCGCGCTGGTCGATCCGGAGACCGCCGCGTCGCGCTCCGCCCTGCACGCCTTCCTGACACGGCTACTTGCGGCGAATCCGCGGACGCGCTTCGTCGCCGCCGGCCCCGAGGGCTGCCCGCGGGATGGTCTGCCCGTCGATCCGCGGCTCGCGGTGATCGCGGCCCCGGCCGATCCCTGGTCGCTGCTTCCCCTCGCCGGGCGCATCCACGTGGCGCGCTGGGACGCGGCCTGCGAAGCGGCTTCGGCCGGCTTCGCGCCCCTGTGCCCGGATCCCGCCGCGGGTCCGCTTCCGGCGGACGAGGCGGCGTTCCTGGCGCTCGGCTACGGCGCGGGCGTGCACGGCTTCGATCCCTGGACCCGGCGGCCGATCCCGCTCGCGGAGGCGGCGGAGCGGGTGGCGTGGCTGCGCGACCGCTTTCTCGGCAACGACCGCCGCGTCGTCCTCGTCGGCGTCTCCGGGTGGAAGCGGGACGCGCTCGACGTCTTCGCGACCGGGCCGGCGGGATCGCCCCTCCACACCATGACGGCGGCGGAGGCAGTGACGCTCGCCCGCAGCCACGGCGGCCGGGTCCAGGCCTGGGCGACCCGCTGCCCGGAGCAGCTCCCGCGCCTCTGCGCCGAGGCCGGCCTGCCCTTCGCGCGGATCGAGGACGGATTCCTGCGCTCCGTCGGGCTCGGCGCCAGCCTGCAGCCCGGCGCCTCCATCGTCGTGGACGACCTCGGCATCTACTACGACCCGCGGGTCGAAAGCCGGCTGGCCCGCACGCTGAAGGAGGCCGAGTTCCCGTCCGGGCTGACCGCCCGCGCGGCCGCCTTACGCGAATCGATCGTGGCGCGGCGCCTGAGCAAGTACAATGTCGGCCTGGCGGCGATGGGCGAGGATTGGCCGACCGACCGACGGATCGTACTGGTGCCGGGGCAGGTCGAGGACGACGCCTCGGTGCTGACTGGCTCGCCGCAGGTGCGCGGCAACCTCGCCCTTCTGCAGGCGGCCCGCGCCCGCAACCCGGACGCCTTCCTGCTCTACAAGCCGCATCCCGATGTCGAGGCCGGGTTCCGGCCGGGCGCGATCCCGGACGACGCCGTGCGGCGCCTCGCCGACCGCGTGGTCGGCGGCCTCTCCATCGTCGACCTTCTCGACCGCTGCCACCATGTCGAGACCATGACCTCGCTGGCGGGGTTCGAGGCGCTGATCCGTGGCCTGACCGTCGCCGTCCACGGCCGTCCCTTCTACGCCGGCTGGGGCCTCACCGAGGATCTGGCACCTGGTGCCGGGCGCGGCCGCACGCTGTCCCTCGACGAACTGGTGGCGGGCGCGCTGATCCTCTACCCGCTCTACCTCGATCCGGTGGCGATGAAGCCCTGCACGCCGGAGCACCTGCTCGACCGGCTCAGCGAAGCCCGGGCCGCCGCCGGCCCCTCGCGGCTTGCCTTGGGCGCGGCGCGCCACGCGACGATGCGGCTGCGCTACGCCGTGATCAACCCGATCCTGCGCCGCCTGCGCGCCCGCCGCGGCGTGCGCAGCGAATCCGGCCGCTGACGACGGCATGAGCCTCTCGACCCTTCTCGTTCCGCTGGAGGTCGCGCTGGTCGTCTCGCTCTTGGGCGCCTTCGCCATCGAGGCCGCGGCCTCGCCGCGCCCCCCGAGCCTCCGTCCGCGGGACCTGGCGATCCGGGCGGCCGGCTACGCCCTGATCACGCTGTTCTGGTTCCAGTTCTCGTGGCGGCCCTGGCTCGCCGCGTCGTCTTGCCTGCTGACGCTCGCCATCCTCGCGGTGGTGGACCGGCTGAAGCGCAAGGTCATCGGCGAGCCGGTGGTGTTCAGCGACCTCGCCCTGCTCGCCCAGGTGCCGCGCCACCCTCAGCTCTACTACACTCTCCCGCTGACCGACCTCCGGATCGCCGGGCCGCTGCTCATCGGCCTTGCCACGGTCGTCGCGTGGTACGTCCTGGAACCGGCAGCCCTGCCGGACACGGCGGTCGCGTCGCTGCTCGCGATCCTCGGACTGCCGGCCGGGCTGGCGGCTCTCGCCTTCGCGGGGCTGACCCGGCCCGGACAAAAGATCCTGCGCCGGCTCTTCCCGCGGCCGGACCTCGCCCGCGACGTCGCGCGCTACGGCCTCGTCGCGACCATGATGGGCTACGCCCTGCGCCGTCTCGGCGAGGAACACGCGCGGTCCCCGCTGAACACCGGAGGCGATTCCGACGACGAGGTCGTCGTGGTCGTCCAGCTCGAATCCTTCCTCGACCCGGCCCGGCTCGGAGGACCGGATCTTCCGCTCATGGCGCGGATCCGGGCGCAAGCGGCGCAGTACGGCCGCCTCGCGGTCCCCGCGCACGGCGCCTACACCATGCGCGCCGAGCACGCCGTGCTCACCGGCCTCGACCCCGACCTCCTCGGCTTCGGCCGCTACGACCCCTATCTCGCCCGCAAGGGCGAGGAGCCGTCGAGCCTCGCCCGGCTCGCCCGCGCCGCCGGGTTCGCGACGGTGTTCGTCCATCCGTTCCACCGCGACTTCTTCGACCGGGCCCGGGTGTTTCGGAGCCTCGGCTTCGACCGCCTCGTCATGGAGGAGGATTTTGCCGGCGCGCCCCGCATCGGCCCCTACATCGCCGACGTCGCGGTCGCCGAGCGCATCCTCGCGGAGGTGGCGCCGGTTGGAGGCCATGCCCCCGGAGGACGCACCTTCGTCTTCTGCGTCACCATGGAGAATCACGGCCCCTGGAAGCCGGGCCGCCTCGCCGGGATCGACGACCCGCTGGCGCAGTATCTTCACCACGTCGCGCATACCGGCGCGGCGGTGGAGCGGCTAGTCGACGGGCTCGCCGGCCGCCGGGCGACGCTCTGCGTGTTCGGCGACCATGCCCCGTCGCTGCCGGAGTGCCGCCCCCCCGCCTCCGGCCCGGTCGCGACGGACTACGCCCTGTTCCGGTTTGGTCGCGACGACACCCCGTCGCCCGCCCGGATCGACCTCACCGCGGCACAGCTGGGCTGTGTCCTGCGGGACGCCGTCTTCCCGAAACGGACGGGATTGGGGGGATAAGCGTGGCCGTGCCACGGTGGTGACGCATTGCTGCGTGAGCGCTCGCCGGCCATCGGCGCATCGTACGCGTCAATCAAGAGTCAGGCCGGGGCCGGTATTCAATGGTTCGCAGTGATTGCGCGGCTATCGGGAGGGGGACGGACGTGACCAAACGGTCCACCCCGGCCCGGATGGAGTCTTCCATGAAAAGCGCTGCCGCCCTGGCGATCCTCGCGGGCTCCCTTGCCGTGTCGGGATGCTCGGTCCTGCCGGCGGCCGGGCCGACCACCTCGGCGATCGAGAGCGGCGCCGACATCGCCACCGCCGAGGGCCTGTTCGCCCGCTACGAGATCATCGACGTCACCCCCGCCA